>DASQQQ010000182.1:0-5290 GCA_035643355.1 Actinomycetota bacterium
TACCAGAGGTCCCGGCCGGGCGTGAAGGGATGGTCGCCGCCGGTCCGCCGCACGGTGATGACGTGCTCGATCGACGGGCATCCCTTCAGCGCCTCGTCGGCGTTCGCCTTCAGCGGCACCACCGATCCACGGCGGTAGCCACCGTCCTGGGTGATCAGGACCTTCGCCTCGCCATCGTTCACCCGGTCGCGCAGCGCATCGGAGGAGAACCCGCCGAACACCACCGAGTGGGGGGCACCGATCCGGGCACAGGCCAGCATCGCGATGGGGAGCTCCGGGATCATGCCGAGATAGATCGCCACCCGGTCACCCTTCTGCACACCCAGCGACCTCAGAGCGTTCGCGAACCGAGATACCTCGTCCAGCACTTCGGCGTAGGTGAGGGTGCGCTGCTCGCCGGGCTCTCCCTCCCAGTAGTAGGCGACCTTGTCCCCGCCACCGGCCTCGACATGCCGATCGAGGCAGTTGTACGAGGCGTTGATCTTGCCTCCCACGAACCACTTCACGGTGGGCGGCGTCCAGTCCATCACCGTGTCCCACTTCTTGGACCAGGCCAAGCGCTCGGCTTGCCCGGCCCAGAAGCCCTCGTAGTCGGCTTCGGCCCGCTCGTAGATCGACCCGTCCTTCACCAGGGCGTGCGAGGTGAAGTCCGCGGGCGGCTCGAAGACGCGGTCCTCGGACAGGAGCGCGGAGATGTTCTGCTGGACGTCTGCCATGTTGGTTCGCCCCCTCGATGTGGGTTCTCCTCCGCATCGTAGCCTCGCCTCACCCGGAACCGCACCCCGCCACCCGGCCCCCGACGGCCCCGCCGACCGGCCCCCCACGCAAGCTGGGGTCCGGGCGCAGGTGCTTGCATCCGCGCCCGGGACGGACCAGCATCGAGGGCGAGGCCGCCGATGGGGCGGCCTCGAAGGCTATCCGGGGAAGGAGGAGGCGGGGTGGCCACGTACGAGGCGTACTGCGTGAAGTGTCGGGCCAAACGGGAGTTCGAGGGGCAGGAAGTGACGCTCAAGAACGGCCGCAAGGCCGCTCAGGGCACCTGCCCGGTCTGTGGCACCAAGGTCATGCGGATCCTGGGGAAGGCCTCCTAGCGCTCCGGTTCGCGGGCGCTCCCAGCGCCGATCCGCCCGCCCAGGACGCTCAGTTCAGGCGGGTGAGCAACTCTTCGGCGGAGAACGTGGGGCGGTGACGGTGAGCCCGCTGTTGCCGCTCCACGAGGTCCTGGACGGTCGTCTCCTCGAAGACGCGCTTGATCGCCATGGCCACGTCCCCCCAGAACCCCTGCAGACCACACCGGGAATCCTGGAAGCAGGTGTGATCGGTCGGCTCCAGGCAGAACATCGGGAACAGCTGCCCCTCGATGGCGTCGGCGATGTCGGACACGCGGATCTCTGAGGGGTCCTTGGCGATCCGGCAACCACCGCCCGCCCCTCGGAAGCTCTGGACCAGCCCGGCCTTGTTGAGGGCCCCGAGCTGCTGCTCCAGGAAACGGACCGGGATCTGCTGGGCCTCCGCGATCTCACGCGCCGGGACCAGCGAGCGCTCCTCCTGCCGGACGGCGAGCTCGATCATGGCCCGCATCGCGTATTCGAGCTTCTGAGAGATCTTGAGCACCGTACGGCCTCCACGTTCAATCTATGGACGACGGAGACCTGTGTCAACGTGGTGCAACCCCCCAGCGCCCGACGTTACCGCAGGTCAGACACCATGAGCGCAACCCGCACGGGCACCGAGCGCCCGGTGGCGGAGCAGGGCGCGGGAGGCCGCGCGCACCCGAACCGATAGACTCGGAAGCGGTGACTGTATCGGTCCGTCGTCCATCTCGGTCTGCCGGCGTGCGCCGTGGGCTGGGTTCCCCGAGGGTGATGGGCGCGTGAGCCGCCGCCCCTCCGTCTTCGATGCCCCCCTGATCGTGGCCTCGAACCGCGGACCGGTCACGTTCGAGCGGGACGAGGAGGGCGAGCTGGTACCTCGGCGCGGGTCGGGCGGCTTGGTCACTGCGCTGCTCGGCGCCCTGCAGGAGGCGAAGGGCCTCTGGGTGGCGACCGCGATGTCGGACGGGGATCGGGAGATGACCGCTCGGTCCAACGGTCACGTGGACATGGGGGAGTTCGGCAACAGCTACCGGCTGCGATACCTGGAGATCGATCCCGACGACTACGACGCCTACTACAACCAGATCTCCAACGGGCTGTTGTGGTTCGTGCACCATTACCTGTGGGACACGGTGCGCTCCCCCACCTTCGACGAGCGCACCGAGCAGGCATGGTCCGCGTACGTTCGGGTGAACCGGATGTTCGCCCAGGCCCTGGCCGAGGAGGCGGATGCCCTGGGCGAGGACCCCGTGTACCTGATCCAGGACTACCACCTGGCCCTGGTCCCCCGGTTCCTGCGGGAGCTCCGTCCCAACGCCTTGATCGCGCACTTCTCCCACACGGCGATCGCCGGGGCTTCTTACCTGCGTGTCCTCCCAGGGAAGATCCGGGAGGGCCTCTTGCGCGGGATGCTGGGGGCGGACGTCCTGGGCTTCCATTCCCAGGCCTGGGCCGAGAACTTCCTGATGTCGATCCGGCTGCTCTCGGGCGCCCGCGCCGACCTGGCTCGGTCACGGGTGACGATCGAGGGCCGGGAGGTGGCGATCCGGACCCACCCCATCTCTGTGGACGCGGCCCCGATGCGCGAGCTGGCCACCACCCGTGAGATCCGGGCGCGGCGCCGTGAGCTGAACCGCTGGAGGGGGAACGCGCGGCTGATCCTCCGGGTGGACCGTCTGGAGCTCACGAAGAACATCGTGCGGGGCTTCCAGGCCCATGAGGTGTTCCTCCGGCGCAATCCCCACTGGCGGGGCCGGGTGCGGTTCCTGGCCCTGCTCTCGCCCTCCCGGATAGAGCTGGAGGAGTACCGGGCGTACGGGGAGGAATGCGTGGCCGAGGCGGAACGGATCAACCGGGAGCTGGGAGACCTGGAATGGCGGCCCATCGAGGTCCAGGTGCGCGAGGACTTCCCGGGAGCCGTGGCCGCCTACGGCCTGTACGACGTGCTGATGGTGAACCCGATCTACGACGGCATGAACCTGGTCTCGATGGAGGGGCCCCTGCTGAACCGGCGTCACGGTGTCCTGATCCTCTCCCGCAACGCAGGCGCCTACTGGAGGCTAGGACGCTACGCGGTGGCGGTGAACCCGTTCGACCTGCACGAGCAGGCGGAGGCCATCGAGGAGGCACTGGAGATGCCCGCGGACGAGCGGGCCCGGCGGGCTCGGGGCCTGTCGCGGCTGGTCCTGTCGAACCCCCCGGCCCGATGGGTCAGGAGCCAGCTCGAGGATCTGGAACGAGCGCGGGTGCGCCGAGCCCGGACCGCCTGATCGCGGTCCTCACTTCTGCAGATCCGCGAAATCGGTGCCCAGGTAGACGGCCACCTGGACGTTCTTCTTGACGCCGGTGGCCGAGGGGTCCAGGCGGGAGATCTGGGGGTCCACGCTCTTGAAGTACAGGCGCACCATCTCCTCGGCCTCGATCTTGTCCGGGGGGGACCGATAGAAGACCTCGGTCTCGGAGGCGGTCGAGGGGGCATCGGCCACCTGGACCGCCTTGTATCCGAACTTCCGCTGGAGCAGGAGCGCCGTGTCGCCGGCCAGGCCGTTGACGCCGGCCGCATTGAACACGGCGATCTTCACGCCGACGACCTTGGGGGTCGGCGGAGGCTTGGAGGAGGACTTCCCGTCACCGGGACTGGCAGGAGGGCTCGTCGGAACGGTGGAACCGCCCCCGCCTGGAGCGGCGATCGTGCCGCCCGAAGGGAAGGCCTGGTTCAGGAGCACCACGCCCCCCACCACGAGGGCCAGGACGATCACGAACCGCAAGATGCTGGTACCCACGGAGACGTAAAAGCTCCTGTTCGTCGGTGGCTCGTGCCTGCCGAACATCCTACCCTTCGCTCCCCGCGGCCCCAAGCGTAGGGTTGCCTTCGGGCTGGCCGAGGACGCTCCCTGCCCGGTCCACGATCAGGCGGTCAACGAGCGGATCTGACGGACGGCGACCGTCATGGCGGCGAGGTCGCCCACGTCCTCGAGAGCCAGGGCCCGCATGAACCGGGCCAGCCGCGCCACGACCTCGGTGCGCGCGTCGGCGAAGCGCGCGATGGCCTGCTCGATGGGACCATCGTCCGCCTCGGACAGGACGCGCTCGGCCACCTGCCTGCGGACGAGCAACAGGTCGTCCTCCATCGCTTGGACCGCCCACCGCTGCCACCGGCTGGTGGCCCGCAGGTCGCTCAGACGGCCTTCCAGCCAATCGATGTAGAGGGCCTCGCCCACGGCGAAGAAGGCTCGGGCGGTATCCTCCACCGAGCGCCCCGTGGCCGAGGCGACCACGATCACGTTCGGTCCGTGGACCAGCAACGGCTGCAGGACGTGACGCCGGGCCAGCGTTTGGGGGACCCCCTGGTCCGTCAGCCGGTGCGCGATCCGCTCGCGATCCTCGCTCCACCCCCCCGGCACGACCCGCTCCACCACGTCGATGAACCGCCGGAACGGCTCGCGGTGGGCCTCGATCGCGCTTCCGAGCTTCCCGGGGAGGTGCGCCAGGTACCACCGTGCGGTGGTCTCGACCATCCGGTCCACGCCCGGCATCAGCTCGCCGAGGATCGCCGGTTCCACCGAGCCCACCAGGGCCTCGATCGCCTCCCACCGCTCCACGGCATCGGTCACATCCCTGGCGATGCGATAGGCGCGCACCACGTCCGAGGGTTCCGCGCCGGTCTCGGTGACCAATCGGGAGACGAACGTGATGCCCTGGGAGTTCACCACGTCGTTGGCGACGATCGTGGAGACCAGCTCCCGTCGTAGGGGGTGCTCGGACAGCAGGTCGCCGAAGCGCTCCACCACCGCGGGGGGGAAGTACCCGCGCAGATCGGCGGCCAGGTACTCGGAATCGGGCAACGGGGAGTCCAGCAGGGCGTTCGTGAGCGCGATCTTCGCGTAGGCGAGCAGCACCGCCAGCTCCGGACGAGCCATGCCGATGCCGGCGCGCCGCCGCTCGGCCATCTCATCCGTCCTGGGGAGCGCCTCCAGGGCTCGATCCAGGTGCCCTCCGTCCTCCAGCGACCGCATCAGGTCCTCGTACGCCTCCATCCGCGAGGAGGAGGGGTCTGCCTCCTGGGAGAGGATCTGAGCCTGGAGGAAGTTGTCGTACAGGACGTGGCGCACCACATCCTGCTCCACCTGGTGGAGGAGGTGGTCGCGCTCCTCGAGCGTGAGCGCGCCCCGCTGGACCGCGATGCCCAGGAGGAT
>DASQQQ010000183.1:0-4360 GCA_035643355.1 Actinomycetota bacterium
GGAGGGGGAGGACCGGTGAAGCTCCACCACCTGAAGCCGGCCGCCGGGGCGAAGAAGGACCGCCGCCGCGTGGGCCGCGGTCGGGCCGGGACCGGAGGCAAGACGGCCGGCCGCGGCACCAAGGGCTGGGGCGCCCGGCACAACCCGAAGCTCGGCTTCGAGGGCGGCCAGATGCCCCTGCAGCGGCGCCTGCCCAAGCTGAAGGGGTTCACGAACATCAACCGCGTGGAGTACGCGGTGGTGAACGTGGAGACCCTGGCCAAGATCTCCGAGGCCGGCGAGTCGGGCCCCATCGACCCCGCGCTCCTGTACCGGCACGGCCTGGTTCGCAAGGGCCGGCCGGTCAAGGTGCTGGCCCGAGGGGAGCTGGACCGCGCCCTCACCGTTCGGGCGCAGGCCTTCTCACGGGCCGCTCGGAGCAAGATCGAGCAGGCCGGGGGGACGGCGGAGGTTATGGGCTGACCAGGTAGGATAGGTCCCGGTGCTCAGAGGGTTCGCCAACGCGTTCAAGGTCCCCGATCTTCGCAAGAAGATCCTGTTCACCCTGTTCATCGTGGCGATCTACCGGTTCGGCTCCTTCGTGCCGGTGCCGGTGGTGGACATCAAGGGCCTCCAGCAGCAGGCCGGGCAGGGGTTCCTGTCCTTCATCGACCTGTTCTCCGGCGGCGCGCTGACCCAGATGGCGGTGTTCGGGCTGGGCATCATGCCCTACATCACCAGCTCCATCATCATGCAGCTGCTCACCGTGGTGATCCCTAAGCTCGAGCAGTGGCAGAAGGAGGGCGAGACCGGGATCAAGAAGATCAACCAGTGGACCCGCTACATCACGGTCGTGCTGGCCCTGCTGCAGTCCACCGGGCTGGTCTTCCTGTTCCACTCGGGCAGCTCCTCGCTCGGCGGCGTGAACATCTTCCCCACCGGCACCTTCACCCCGCCGAACATCGCGTTGATCGTGCTGATCATGACCGCCGGCACCGCCATGATCATGTGGCTGGGCGAGCTCATCACCCAGCGCGGGATCGGCAACGGGATGTCGGTGATCATCTTCATCGCGGTGATCTCGCGGCTGCCGTCGGAGGGCCACGCGATCCTGCTGCAGGGCGGCATGGGCAAGTTCGTCACGGTGCTGCTGATCGGGATGCTGATCGTGCTGGCCGTGGTCTACGTGGAGCAGGGGCAGCGGCGGATCCCCGTGCAGTACGCCAAGCGGGTGGTGGGCCGGCGGATGACCACCGGCGGCAGCACCTACATCCCGCTGAAGGTCAACCAGGCCGGCGTGATCCCCATCATCTTCGCCGCCTCGATCCTGTACTTCCCCACGTTGATGGCCAGCGTCTACCACGCCAGCTGGTTCCAGACGTTCGTGAGCCAGTACGTCACGAACCAGCGGAGCTTCGTGTACATGACGATCTACGGCCTGCTGGTGGTGTTCTTCGCCTACTTCTACACGGCCATCACCTTCAACCCGGTGGACACGGCGGACAACCTGCGCAAGTACGGGGGATTCGTGCCGGGCATCCGGCCCGGGCCGCCCACCGCCAACTACCTGAACGACGTGCTGGTCCGGATCACCCTGCCGGGGTCGCTGTTCCTGGCGGCCATCGCCCTGCTGCCGTCGATCGTGCTGGCCTTCTGGGTGATCCAGCAGTTCCCCTTCGGCGGGACCACGCTGCTGATCACCGTGGGCGTCGCGCTGGAGACCATGAAGCAGCTGGAATCCCAGCTGCTCATGCGTCACTACGAGGGCTTCCTGAGGTAGGGGATCACCCATGCGGATCGTGCTCCTGGGGCCGCCGGGCGCAGGCAAAGGGACCCAGGCCCGGAGGTTGGCCGACCGCTACGGTCTGCCCATCGTGGCCACCGGCGACCTGTTCCGCGACCAGGTGGCCCGCGAGACCGAGCTGGGCGGGAGGGCCAAGGGCTACATGGATCGGGGCGAGCTGGTGCCCGACGACCTGGTCACCGAGATGGTGATGGAGCGGCTGCACGAGCCGGACGCGGACGAGGGGTTCATCCTCGACGGCTACCCGCGCACGGTGCCCCAGGCCACCTCGCTGGAGGTGGCCCTGGCCGCCGAGCACCGGCCGCTGTCGGCCGTGCTGAACTTCAAGATCGGCGACGAGATGGCGGTCAAGCGCCTCACCGGACGGCTGGTCTGCCCCAACTGCAAGCGCTCGTACAACCTCAGCTTCAAGCCGCCGCGGATCGAGGGCTCCTGCGACGTCTGCGGTCACCAGCTGAAGCTCCGGGACGACGACGACGAGGCCACGATCCGCCGGCGCCTGGAGGTGTACCGGGAGCAGACCGCCCCGCTGGTCCTGTACTTCTGGGAGCGGGGCATCCTCCGTCAGATCGACTCCGAGGATCCGGAGGAGGTCGTGTTCGACCGCACGATCGAGGCCATCGCCGACCTCACCGAGTTCCAGACATGATCATCTACAAGTCCCCCCAGGAGATCGAGCGGATGCGCAAGGCCGGCCGGATCGTGGCCGGCACCATCGACACCGTGCTGCGGGCGGTGCGTCCCGGCGTGAGCACCGGCGAGCTCGATGCCGTCGCCGAGGGGTACATCCGTGAGCGGGGCGCCACGCCGTCCTTCAAGGGCTACCGGGGGTTCCCGGCGTCGATCTGCACCTCGATCAACCAGGAGGTGGTCCACGGCATCCCCTCGAACGAGCGGGTGGTGCGCGAGGGCGACATCCTCTCGCTGGACTTCGGCGCGATCTGGGAGGGTTTCCACGGGGACTCCGCGGTCACGGTGTTCGTGGGGGAGCCACCGTCCTCCGAGGCCGAGAAGCTGGTCCGGATCACCAAGGAGGCACTGGAGGCCGGGATCGCGCAGATCCGGCGGGGCGGGCGCCTGTCGGACATCTCGCACGCCGTGGAGCAGGTGGTGCTGGGCGCGGGGTTCGAGGTGGTCCGCGAGTACGTGGGGCACGGGATCGGCCGCAGCCTGCACGAGGACCCGCAGATCCCGAACTACGGACAGCCCGGACGCGGGCCGGAGCTGAGGCCCGGCCTGGTGATCGCCGTCGAGCCCATGGTGAACATGGGGGACTGGCGGACCCGGGTGCTGGCCGACGACTGGACCGTGGTCACGCACGACGGGTCGCTCTCCGCGCATTTCGAGCACACGATCGCCATCACCGACGACGGTCCCGAGGTGCTCACCGCGCGGTAGTGGAGGCGCTGCGCGGCAAAGCGACGAAGCGCACGTACATCAAGTGGACCTTTCGGACCCCCCACCTACGAGATAACGTTATGCATGCAGGTCCGAAGCATGAGGGATCGTCGGCTCCGGAGGTCGCTGGGTGGGGCGGTGGAGCCGGGGAGGACTGGATCGATGAGCACGGAACCGGTCACCGTCCTGGTGGGGGGACGCGACCAGCTCGAGCGGGAGCTGGTCCGCTTCTTCATGGAGGAAGCGGGCTTCCGCGTGCTCTCCATGGTCTCCCAGGACGTCGATCTGGTCCGCCAGGTCGAGGTGGACCGGCCCGATGCGGTGATCGTGTTCTCGAGCCTGACCGACGCGGATGGGACCGACCTGGTGCACCGGATCCGTCGGGCCTCGCGGCGGCCGAAGATCGTGGTCGTGACCCCCTCACCCGAGACGGCCTGGAAGGGCCCCGCTCGGGGAGCGGATGCCTTCGTGGAGCAGTGGATCGGGATCCAGCAGCTGGGTTCGCTCCTGTCCCGGTTGTGCCGCCGTGGGCCGTCCGAGGAGCCGGTCTCCGAGGAGCCGGCCGAGGCTCCAGGGGAGCTGGCACGCGCCGGCTCCGGCGGTGGAGGCGGGAGGGCGCTCCCTCCGCCGCCACCACCGGACGGTGGGGGGCGCTGGGACCGATGGTTCGCGCGCCTGCAGGGCGCGGCCGTGGCCTCGGTCGTCTTCCTGGCCCTGTTCGTGGGCGGGACGATCTTCAACCAGTCGCCGCCCACGCCCCAGCGGATGCCGCCGGCCGTGGCGGCCCATCTGAACCGTGCGTACGTCCTGCTCGATCACCTGATCGACGGGATGCGCGACAACATCCCTTCCAGGATCATCGTCCGGTACGCCCGTCAGTTGTCCGACGAACGGAACTCCGTGGCCCAGGCCGGTGACTACACCTCGGCGCTGGACCAACGGATCGAGCAGCAGGTCTCGCCGTACCTGGACGACGTGCCTCCGGCCGTGGCCCAGCAGGTGATGACCGCCCTGGGCGATCTGGTGGCACCCCCGTCGCCGTCCCCCTCTCCGGATCCGGGGGTCATCGCCCTCCCCACGACGAGCCCCTCGCCGACCCCGGACCTCAGCCCCAGCCCCACCACCGCTCCGAGCCCCACGGATGCTCCCAGCCCCACCACCGCTCCCAGCCCAAGCACG
>DASQQQ010000184.1:0-14130 GCA_035643355.1 Actinomycetota bacterium
GGCCGGGCAGGGCGTGCTCGAGCGCTCCACCGATCCCGGACGGCGCGAGGGGTCGGTCTCCCTGCGTCCGCTTCGGCTCGGTGCCCTTGAGGGAGCGGTGCTCCGCTGCCCACCGCGGTGAGGTGGTGCTCGGCCCTTGGACCGGTCACCTCCTACGATGGGGAGGTGCCGAGGATCGAGCTGATCGAGGGGGACATCACCGAGCAGCAGGTCGATGCCATCGTCAACGCGGCCAACTCCTCCTTGCTCGGGGGCGGCGGTGTGGACGGTGCGATCCACCGACGGGGCGGCCCGCAGATCCTGGCCGAATGCCGTCAGATCCGCCGGACCGCGTTCAGGGACGGGCTGCCGACGGGCCGGGCGGTGGCCACCACGGCCGGGCGGCTCCCGGCCCGATGGGTGATCCACACGGTGGGCCCGGTCTACTCGCGGTCCGAGGACCGCTCGGCGCTGCTCGCTTCGTGCCACACGGAGTCGCTCCGGGTGGCCGACGAGCTCGACGCGCGGACCGTGGCCTTCCCCGCCATCTCGACCGGCGTGTACGGGTACCCGCTCGAGCTGGCGGCCCCGGTCGCCATCCGAGCCGTGCGCGAGGCGGACACGCGCGTGGAGGAGGTCCGCTTCGTGCTGTTCGGGCAGGGGGCCTATCGAGCGTTCGATCGCGCCCTCCGAGCATGATCTACCCCCAGGCATGACCCCGGGCATAATCCACTCCGCTGGTAGCATTTTTAGGTGCCATGGATGAGCTGAGCACCGACCTCACCACCCCCAAGGGCGTGCACGAGAAGCTGGATCGGATCCAGCTCGTGGACTGCCGCGAGCCCTACGAGTGGAACGCCGGCCGGATCGAAGGAGCCCGGCACCTTCCGCTCAACTCGATCATGGCCGGGGTGACCGGGGACCTGGAGACGGAGCGACCCGTGGTGGTCGTGTGCCGCTCGGGGAACCGCAGCGAGCTCGCGACCCTGATGCTCCAGGCCCGCGGCTTCGAGGCCTACAACCTCGAGGGCGGCATGGAGGAGTGGGCCCGGGAGGGTCTGCCCTTCTCCACTCCCGACGGGCGCCCGGGCCACGTGGCCTGAGAGACCCTCCTTCCCTCGCGCCCGTTCCTCCGGGAAGCGGCCAGGCGTGGGAAACCGACCGCCCGGCGCGTTAGCCTGAAGCCGGCAGTCATGGCCGACGTCGAAGCAGCCCGTCGCGAGCTGGAGGAGATCCTCGGCGCCACCGAGGTGGTGGCCGAGCCCCTCGCTCTCCGTCTGTTCGCGCGCGACGCGTCGATGGTCGAGGGCGGCTGTGCCCTGGTCGCCTACCCGCACTCGCCCGAGGAGGTGAGCGGCTGCCTTCGCGTGGCCGAACGGCACGGGCTGCCGGTGGTGCCCCGGGGGTCGGGGACCGGCCTGGCCGGGGGGGCCACGCCCATGGGGGACGCCCTGGTGGTGGTCACGACCAAGATGGACCGGATCCTCGAGATCCGGCCCGTCGACCGACTAGCCTGGGTGGAGCCGGGCGTCCTCAATCTCGACCTGGCCAACGCCCTGGCGCCCCACGGGTTCACCTACGCGCCCGACCCCTCCTCGCAGCAGACCTGCTCGATCGGCGGCAACGTGAACACGAACGCAGGCGGCCCCCACTGCCTCGCGTACGGCGTGACCTCCAACCACATCCTCGCGGTGGACCTGGCGCTCCCCGACGGCTCGCGGGTCCGGGTGGGCTCCGAGGCACCGGACTGGGGCGGCTACGACCTCCGCGGCGTGGTGGTGGGCTCGGAGGGCACGCTCGGCATCGTGGTCGCCGCTTGCGTCCGCCTTACGCCGCTGCCACCGGCCGTCCGCACCATGCTGCTCGACTTCTCCACCGTGGAGGACTGCGCGGGCACCGTGTCGGCCATCATCGCGAGCGGGGTCGTGCCGGCGGCCGTGGAGATGATGGATCGGGGCATCGTGGTGGCCGCGGAGGCGTTCGCCCACGCCGGCTATCCCACGGACGCCGCGGCCATCCTGATCGTGGAGGTGGACGGTACGCAGGCGGCGGTGGCCGCACAGGAGCGCGCGGTGCGCGAGGCGGCCGGCGCGAACGCGGTCCGCAGCATCCGGATGGCGGCCGACGAGGAGGAGCGGGCGTTGCTGTGGAAGGGGCGCAAGAGCGCGTTCGGCGCGGTGGCTCGCATCGCGCCCCACTACCACCTCCACGACTGCGTGGTGCCGCGCACCAAGCTCGTGGAGGTCCTGGGCGGCGTCTACAAGATCGCGGAGCGGCACCAGCTCACGGTGACGAACGTGTTCCACGCGGGGGACGGGAACCTGCATCCCTTGCTGTCCTTCGACCGTCGGGTGCCGGGCACGCTGGAACGGGTGCTGGCAGCGTCGGAGGAGATCGTGCGGCTGTGCGTGGATGCGGGCGGCGCCCTGTCCGGCGAGCACGGGATCGGCCTGGAGAAGCGCGACTTCATGCCCCTGGTCTTCGGCGAGGAGGACCTCCGGGTGCAGGCGTGCGTCCGAGCCGTGTTCGACCCGCACGGCCGCATGAACCCGCACAAGGTCCTGCCGGCCGGCGCGAGGTGCGGGGACTTCGCCATGGCCCGCGGCTCCGATGCGGCGCAGGCGGCCGCCGATCTGCCGGAGGGCGCATGGATCTGATCCACCCGCACACCCCCGGCGACGTGCAGGATGCGCTTCGTGAGGCGAACGCCGAGGGGAGCACGGTGCTGGTCGTCGGCGGACGGACCCACATGGACCTGGGGAACCCGACGGAGGTCGATGCCGAGCTGTGGACCACGCAGCTCGACGAGCTGATCGATCACCAGCCCGCCGAGATGATCGCGGTGGTCGAGGCCGGGATGCGCGTGGGCGACCTGGAGGCGATGCTGAGCGAGACCGGGCAGGAGTGGCCAGTGGACGCCCCAGCCGAAGCCACCGTTGGCGGCGTGATCGCCGCCGGAGCCTCCTCGCCGCGACGGCTGAAGGTGGGCGCCGTGCGCGACACCGTGCTCCAGGCCGAGGTGGTGACCGGCGATGGGCGGGTCGTCCGCAGCGGGGCTCGGACGGTCAAGAACGTCACCGGGTACGACGTCCACAAGCTGTTGGCGGGGTCCCTCGGGACGCTCGGCGTGATCATCCAGGCAGCCCTCAAGCTCCGGCCGCGCCCCGGCGCCGCCACCACCTTCCGGTGCCCCGGCGATCTGGAGCTCGCCGCCGCCGTCCTCGATGCGGTGCCGGGCGCCGCAGCGGTGCTGGTCACCTCCGCGGGGCTCGAGGTCCGCCTGGAGGGATGGCCGGAGGAGGTCCAAGAGCAGGCCCGAGCCGTGCGCTCCGTGGCCGGGGCGGTGGACGAGGGCGACGGCCCCTTCCCCGCCGACCGGCCCTGGGAGGACCGACCCACGGTGGTGCAGGTCGCCGTCCCGCCGTCCCGCCTGGGCCGGCTGGTCGGCCCCCCGCTCGAGCGCTGGGGGGCGCTCGTCGGCGTGGGGACGGCGTGGATCGGCGCGCGGGATGCCGCGGAGCTCGGGGAGGTCCGCCGCCGCGCGGCGGAGCTCGGCGGGATCGCGCCGGCGATCAAGGGGCCGGGTGGACTCGGCGAGAGCGCGCCCCCCGCGGCCGAGCTGCAGCGACGGATCAAGGCAGCGCTGGACCCCGGCCGCGTCCTGGCCCCCGGCCGGTTCTGGGGGGGGATCTGATGCTCGGAGCGCCGGACGACGTGGGTGGGGCCATCGGGACCGACCTCCCCGAGGGGACCCGGTTCGTCGGACCGGTGGCGGGGCTCGGACCGAACTGGGGCCCGGGCGACGCTCCGGCCGAGGGGGACCTGGCGGCATGCGTGGCGTGCGGACTGTGCCTGCCCCACTGCCCCACGTACCGGCTGAGCGGCGAGGAGACCGCCTCGCCGCGAGGGCGGATCGCAGCGATGCGGGCCGTGGCCGAGGGGCAGGCGCGGATCGACCCCGCCTTCCTGGGCTACATGGACGCCTGCCTGTCCTGCCGGGCGTGCGAGGACGTCTGTCCCTCGCACGTCCCCTTCGGGCGGATGATGGAGCGAGCGAGGGTCCAGGCCGAGCCGCTCCGGTCGCGCCGAGCGCGGATGCTCAGATGGCTGGGACTGGACGTGGCGCTCCCCCATCGGCGCCTGCTCGGTGCGGCGCGAGCCCTGACGCCCGTGGCCCGCCCCTTCCTGGGCAAGCGGGTGCGAGCCCTGATGCCCAGGGGGACCCGGCCCGGGCCACGGCTGCCGACGGTGACGGAGACCGAGGGCGAACCGAGGGGCACGGTCGCGCTCCTCACCGGGTGCGTGCAGGACCAGTGGTTCCGCCACGTGAACCGGGCCAGCGCCCGCGTGCTCTCGCGAGCAGGATGGCGGGTGCTGGCCCCTCGGGGACAGGTCTGCTGCGGGGCTCTGCAGGCGCACAACGGGCGGCTGGGGACGGCTCGCGAGCTCGCCGCGCAAAACCTGGCGGTCCTGGGCAGCGCGGACCACGTGGTCGTGAACGCCGCCGGATGCAGCGCCCACATGAAGGACTACGGCGACCTACTCGGCACGCCGGAGGCACGGCGCTTCTCCTCCCGGGTCCGGGACCTCATGGAGTTCCTCGACGAACACGGAACCGCTGCCACCGGTCACCTGCCGCCGGAGGAAGGTCCGATCGCCTACCACGACCCGTGTCACGCCTTGCGGGCTCAGGGGATCCGGGCTCAACCCCGTCGGCTCCTCGACGCGATCGACGGCGTGGAGCTCCTGGAGATCGCCGACGGCGGGAGGTGCTGCGGGGCGGCCGGGATCTACGAGCTGACCCAGCCGCTCACCGCGGATGCGCTGATGCACCAGAAGGCGCAGGCCGTGGCCGCCACGGGCGCGCGGGTCGTGGCCTCTGCCAACCCGGGATGCTCGATGCAGTTGGATGCGGGCCTCCGCGCGATCGGCGCCGACATCCGTGTGGTGCACCCGGTCGAGCTGATCGACGCGGCGTACGGGGCGTCCGAACGCATGCGACGCGGGACCGCTGGGTAGGGGCGGAAGAAGATCGAACGCCGAGAACCTGGGAGGTCTCCATGCATGCCCGCAGACATCGCATGAGCCGACTGGTGGGCATCATCGCCGGCGCGGCTCTCCTCTTCGCGGCCGCCGCATGCAGCAGCGCGAGCGGCTCCGGAACCACCCCCAGCACGCCGATCGCCACGCCCAGCGCGACGATCGGCGCATCGCCGAGCGGCGTGCTGCCCACCGGCAGCGCGCCTCCGTCCGTGATCCCGAGCGGCACCATGCAGACGTACTCGTCGCACGGCGTCACGTTCCAGTACCCGGCCGATTGGCAGGGAATGACCCCCTCCGGCACCGCTACCGTGTTCGGCAACCAAGCCTGGAGCACGACCGTGGGGACCGATCGCACGAATTTCGTGACGGTCGCGTCGTACCGGATCAACGCCTCGGTCACGCAGGGCAACATCCAGCAGCAGATGCAGGGCATCGCGAGCCAGCTCACCGGCTTGTTCCAGCAGGCCGGCGGCTCGCTGAAGTCCGGTCCCACGGTCGAGACGGTGGCCGGACTCCCCGCACTGAGCTTCGTGGGAACCGCCACCCCGAACGGGACGCAGGTGACCAACCACGTGGTGCTGATCTTCCATCAGAGCACCGAGTACCTGGTGGATTGCCAGTACACGAGCTCGAACTCCAGCCAGATGGAGCAGGGCTGCTCCACCATCCTGGATAGCTTCCAGGTCACCGGCTGATCATCGAGCACGGTCGGATCGCATCGACCCGGCCGGCGGTCGCATCGGACCGCCGGCCGGGTTCGGCGCGTTCACGACAGCAGCGACAGGACCCTCTCGTTGTCCTCGGTCACGGCCACCGCACGGTTCTTCGTGCCGAGGTAGACGGCCCGGAAGTTGATCCCGGCGTCCGCCACCTTCCGGGCGATCTCCCCCAACGCGCCGGGGCGGTCCACATCCGCGTCCACCGGCATCACCAAGGCCTCGCTCTCCTCGGACACGGTGAGGCCGGACGCCTCCAGGGCGGAGCGGGCCGAGCCCGCGTCCTCCACCAGGACGTGGATCACGCCCCGCCCCTCGACACCGAAGCCAGCCATGGCCTCGATGTTGATCCCAGCCCCGCCCAGCGCCTCACCAACCCGGGCCAGCTCGCCCGGACGATCCTCGGTGACGATGGTCAGATCGGTCGCCATCTGCGCTCCTCCTCCCTTCCCGTGCGAGCGGTCTACCCGTTCCGGCCCCAACGGTCAACCGCCGGCCGGAACGCTCAACCGGCGCTCGGTTCAGTCCCGGCCCGCTCCTGCTCCACCAGCATCCGCCGTAGGATCTTGCCCGAGGCCGACTTGGGGATCTGCTCCACGAACTCCACCTTCCGCACGCGCTTGTACGGTGCGACCCGCTCGGCCACGAAGGCCATGAGCTCCTCGGCGCTCACCTCGGCCCGGGCCACGACGAACGCCTTGGGGACCTCCCCGGCCTCCGGATCCGCGCTCGGGATCACCGCCGCATCCGTCACCGCCGGGTGGCCGATCAGGACGGCCTCGAGCTCCGCCGGCGGCACCTGGTACCCCTTGTACTTGATGAGCTCCTTCAGGCGATCGACCACGTAGAAGTAGCCGTCCTGGTCCACGTGACCAACGTCTCCCGTGTGTAGCCACCCATCCGGATCGATCGTGTTCGCGGTGGCGGACGGGCTGTTCAGGTAGCCGATCATCACCTGCGGACCGCGGATGCACAGCTCGCCGTCCCGACCGACCTCCTGATCCTCCCCCGTGCCCCAGTCCACCACCCGGCACTCGGTGTTCGGGACGGGCGGACCGATCGACCCGGGTCGCCCCTCTCCCTCCCGGTCTCCACTGGCATGGGTGACCGGGCTGGTCTCGGTCAGGCCGTAGCCCTGCACGACGCGGCACCCCACCCGCTCGGCACAGGCGGCCGCGAGCTCCGCATCGAGCGGCGCGGCCCCGGACATGATCACGTGCAGCGAGGACAGGTCGTACCCCTCCACGGCTGGGTGCTTGGCCAGGGCCAGCACGATGGGCGGCACTAGGTAGCCGCGGGTCACGCGGTGCTCGTGGAGCAGACCCAGGAAGGGCTCCAGCTCGAACCTCGGCATCGTGACGACGGTGGCGCCTCGACGCAGCGCGAGGTTCAGGACCACGGTCATCCCGTAGATGTGGAAGAAGGGGAGGACGCCGATCAGCGTGTCCGAGGGCTCGATGCGCTGGACCGCCTCAGTCTGGCAGACGTTGGCCACCAGGTTGCGGTGCGTGAGCATGACCCCCTTGGGCAGCCCGGTGGTCCCGCTCGAGTAGGGCAGCGCCACCAGATCCCGGTCGGGATCGATGTCCACCGTGGGCGGCTCGGCGTCACGGGCCAGCAGGGACGAGAAGGGCGTCGCCCCCTCGGCCTCCCCCAGCACGAACACCTCCTCCACGCCCGCCTTGGCCGCCGCCGGCACGGCCCGGTCCAGGAAGGGCGGGACCGTCACCAGGAACCGAGCGCCCGCGTCCTGCAGCTGCTCGGCCAGGTCCTGCTCCGTGCCGAGCGAGTTCACGGTGGTGTTCACCCCTCCCAGCCGGCCCACGGCGTGGAACACGATCGCCCACTCGGGCACGTTCGGAGCGAAGATGCCGACCACCTCCCCCTTCGCGAGCCCCCGGGCGGCCAGGCCCCCGGCGGCGCGACGGACGGCGGTCACGAGCTCCCCGTAGCGGAGCGTCCGGCCGGTGGGACCATCGATCAGGGCCGGCTTGTCGCCGAGCTCCGCGGCGCGCTCGAGCACGTAGGCCGGCAGGGACACGTCGGGGATCTCCACGTCCGGGTACGGGCTCCGAACGATCATCGGCGGCCTCCTTCGGTCCTGGCGTGAGGTCCGAACCGTACCGCTCCCTAGGGAAGCCTGCAGCCCGCCGCCGGTGGGAGTCCTCGGGCTCAGACGGCCAGGAACGCGCGGAGGCGGCGACCGGCCTCCTCGAGGGTCTCCAGCCGCTTGCAGAAGGCGAACCGGACCAGATGGCGCCCCAGCTCGGGACGGGAGAAGAAGGAGGAGCCGGGCACCACCGCCACGCCCACGTCCTCCGTCAGCCTGGTCGCCGCCTCCACGTCGTCGGCGAACCCGAGGTGGGAGACATCCGCCATCACGTAGTAGGCCCCCTGTGGGGCCTCCGCCTTGAACCCCGTCTCCGCCAGGATCCTCATAAGCAGGTCGCGCCGGTCCCGGTACTCCTGCACCTGCTGCCGATAGAAGTCCTCGGGCAAGCTCAGGGCCACCACCCCCGCCTCCTGCAGGGGCGCCGCGGCTGCCACCGTGAGGAAGTCGTGGACGGCACGGATCCCGGCCGTGAGCTGCGGCGGAGCCACCGTCCAGCCCACCCGCCAGCCGGTCACGGCATACGTCTTCGACAACGCGCTGATCGTGACCGTCCGGTCCTCCAACCCCTGTACGGTGGCCGGCGGCACATGCCGGTGCCCGTCGTAGAGGATCCGCTCGTAGATCTCGTCGGTGAGAACGACCACGTCGTGCCGGAGGCAGAGATCGGCGATCACCTCCAGCTCCTCACGCGTGAACACCTTGCCGGTGGGGTTGTTCGGCGTGTTGATCACGATCGCTCGCGTCCGGTCCGTGAACGCAGCCGCCAGCTCCTCCCGGTCGAAGCTCCAGCCCGGTGGGGACAGGGTCACGTACCGAGGCGTGGCCCCGGCAAGGATGGCATCGGGGCAGTAGTTCTCGTAAAAGGGGCTAAAAAGGACGACTTCGTCCCCGGGATCGAGGAGGCCGAGCATCGAGGCGATCATCGCCTCGGTCGAGCCGCAGGTGACGCAGACCATCGTCTCCGGGTCGACCTCCATGCCGTACTCGCGCCGGTACTTGTCCGCGATCGCCTCGAGGAAGGCGAACGAGCCCCAGGTGATCGGGTACTGGTTGATGTCCTCGGCGATGGCCTGTCGGGCGGCCTCCTTGAGCTCCATCGGCGCGGGGAAGTCGGGGTAGCCCTGCGACAGGTTGATCGCGTCGTGCGCGATGGCCAGCCGGGTCATCTCGCGGATCACCGACTCGGTGAACGAGGAGGCCTTCCGCGAGGGGCGCAGCGCGGTCATCGTGCCGGATGATACCGGCTCGTATAGCCTCCCCACCCCTTCGGGTCGGACAAGGGACATCCTGGCTGGGAGCCAGCCCGGAACCTGACATGTCGCTTCCGTCACGAAACGACACCCTCACGATGCCGAGTGCGCCGCCGGGTTGGATACGTACTGACCACCCTTCGAGACTGCATCCACTCCTGTGCCCGTGAACGGTTCGCAGGACACGTTGAGTGTGAGTCTCGTATCAACGTTGCCTGCCAGTTCGCGAAGGATCTTCGATGAGACGGTGTGAGGGGCAAGGGTCGTGACGGTCAGCCGACCGTGGAAGAGCTCCTTTCCGGTCGACGTCCGAAGCAACACCACGCAAACGTTGGTGCCGACGTACTCGGGCGGACGTACGTTCGGCGGGGCATCGACTCGGAACGAGTACCGGAATCCGCTGACTCGGCCCCCCTCGGTCACCGGTTCGACCCTAGGATCGGATACGACGAAGGCGACTGGCGTATCGAGGCGTTGTGCGTCGCAAGTGACCGATGCCACTGTCGGCTCGCTCGTTACCGGTACGGCCACGGGGTGATCCCACACCGCAACACGACTCAGCGAACTCAACTCGATCCGCGTTTCGCCCACCATCCCAGCGGCGTCGTACGCCGTGACCGTGCAGTTGTGATCCCCGGGAAAGGTGTCATGCGTCCAGGTAGACCGGAACTCAACACCAGCGAACCCAGGGTCGGCATCGGCCCGTGGGCTGACGTAGGGATAGGTCACCTTGATGTGATCCATCACGTACGAACCGGACTCAAAATCGCCCCCACCGGGTTGCAGTGGCCTGCGCGGCGCGAACGCGTTCCAGGTCAGCAGCCCGGCCGCCGCGAAGACAGCGAGGGCGACGAACGCTGTGCCGATCCTGGTCCTACGTTGGCGTCGCTGTTCAAGTCGCACCACCTCCTCAGGCTCGACCGGCGTCGGCTCGAACGAAGCCGTCGCCCGTTCCAGCAGATCCTTCACATCCTCACGCATCAGTTCCTCCGAATCGTTCGCGAAGCGCCTGCCGTGCCCGGAACAGCCGTCCGCGTACCGATGCGGGCGCGATCCCGAGCAACGAGGCGGCTTCCTCCACATCCAGGTCGAGCCACTCGACCATGACGAGTGCCTCTCGCTGACCACGGGGGAGCGCGCGGATCGCGCGCATCAGGTCGACCCGTTCATCGGCGTCATCAACATCGAGATGCGGTGTGGGCGTCAGGACGTGTCGGGCCCGAACGGCGAGCCGGCGCAGTCGCTTGCGGTTCAGGTTCAGCGCGGTTCGGTACACGTAGCCCGCTGGAGACTCCATGATCGCGACGTCTGCCCACTTCATGTAGGCCCGAGCTAGCGCCTCCTGGGCGAGCTCTTCAGCATCGCCATGGTGCGACGTGAGCAGCAGGCAGGCACGTGCCAGCCGGGGGTATTCGCGCCGGAAGAACACGCTGAAGTCCTCGGCCGCCCCTCTCGTCTCGATCATCACCCGCATCCCTACAACATGAACCCCCCACGCAGGTCCCGCGTTTGGTACATGTTCGGATGATTTGCCGCTGCCGGTCCAAACGGAGCGAGGGCTGGTCTCACCAAGTGTCGCAGGCGGGAAGCGACATCCTCGCCGGTGGCTAGTTCTCGTAGTACGGCTCGAACAGGACCACCTCGTCGCCGCGGTCAAGGATCCCCAGCAACGAAGCGATCATGGCCTCGGTCGAGCCGCAGGTGACGCACACCATCGTCTCCGGATCGACCTCCATGCCGTACTCGCGCCGGTACTTGGCCGCGATGGCCTCGAGGAACGCGAACGAGCCCCAGGTGATCGGGTACTGGTTGATGTCGTCGGCGATCGCAGCGCGGGCCGCTTCCTTCACCTCCATCGGCGCGGGGAAGTCGGGGTAGCCCTGCGACAGGTTGATCGCGTCGTGCGCGATGGCCAGCCGGGTCATCTCCCGGATCACCGACTCGGTGAACGAAGAGGCCTTCGCTGAGGGACAGAGTTTGGGCATCGGGCCGGATGATACCGGCTCCGATATCGTTGCCGAAGCGGCCTCACGAGACGCTTCCCGCCAGGACGAACGGGGCCATCGCGTACAGCCGGTGCCAGCCGTGGATCCCGAGAGTCATCTCTTGGCGACTCCGCTGCCCCCGCTATACGCAAGCGCGGGGAAGGGCGGATGGCCATCGCTCGGATTGTCCCACCGCTCTTCAGCCACACCGCCTCATGGAGCAGATCGGGATCAACCCAAACCTGCCGCGTCCCACGATGGAACCCCGTATCACGGGCACCCGCAGGTAGCGGGGCGCGGTCCGACAACGACGTGGCGAGGTGATAGTGGACGGGATCGCCGTTGGCCACGTACGAAAGGATCTGTTCGTCCGCCCCCGGGAGCTCAACGACCTGCCCCACCGGCCGTGTCAGCCGCAGCTCCAGGACGGAGGGGTCGCCGCAGGCTCGGCTGAGGGCGAGGACGAAGGCCTGACCCCGGGACCGCTCCGGAGAGCAACGGATGCCGGGGCGCCGATGGCCCGTGCCAGGATCACGCACCCGAGGATGAACGAGGCGTACAGGAGAGCGACTGGACCCCCGACCGGGAGCCGTAGCGGATCGAGGAACACCTGCCAGCTGAACGGGCTCGAGAGGGACCACGCGTGTACGCCTCAACGTGCCCGCCGGAACCGCGCGCCACCCGCTTGCGGGGGCGGCATCAGGTCGTTCCTCCGCGAGGACACGCGGACCGCCATCTCGCCGGACGGCGTCGAGCGGAGCGCGATCCCGGTCAGCCGGCCAGCACGCGCGAGAGCTCTTCCAGACTCTCCAGGTTGTGTCCGGGCAGGAACACGTCCACCGAGGGAAGCGCCGCCGCCATCCCCCGCGCCAGCGGCTCGTAGCGCGGGCTGCCTTTGAGCGGGTTCACCCAGACCACGCGGTGCGCCAGGCGGTGGAGCCGGGCCATCTGATCGCGGAGCAGATCGGCGTCCCCTCGCTCCAGCCCGTCCGAGCAGATCACCGCCACCGACCCCCGCAAAGCGGCCCGCTGGCTCCACCCGTCCAAGAGCTCCTTGAGCGAGATCCCGATCCTGGTGCCTCCCTCCCAATCCGCCACCATCCGACCGATCTCGTGCAGAGCCCGGTCCGGGTCCTTGGTCCGCAGGGTGCGGGTCACGCGGGTGAGACGCGTGCCGAAGCAGAACACCTCCACGGTTCTCCCGACGGCCATGGCGGCGAAGGCGAACTGCACCAGGGCCCGGGCGTAGGGGGCCATCGAGCCCGAGATGTCCAGGATCAGCACCAAGGGCCGAACCCGTTGCCCCCGCCGTCTCCACGCTCGTTGGAACGGCTCACCCTGGGTCCGGAGCGACCGGCGAAGGGTGCGCTTGACGTCGAACCGAGGCCCGGTGGCCGCGGGATGCAGACGCCGCGTCCGGCGCACCGGCACGCTCACGGCGATCCGCCGGATCAGGCGGGCCACACGCTCGCGCTCCTCATCGGTCAGGTCCGCGAACGACTTCTCCCGCAGCACCTCGACCGCGCTCGCCACCAGGCGCACCGCGGCCTCGCCCTCCGGCTCCTCCCCCTCCGCCGCCGATCGCCACTCGGCGGCAAGGGCCGGTCCCTCTACCGAAGGATCCTCCGCCCCCTGCTGCACCTGCTCCTGGGCGGCCGCCGCCGCATCGGCACCAGGGAGGTCGAGCTCGATCCGCACCCCGTCGCGGAAGTACGACTCGAAGGCGCGATCGTAGGCCTCGACGTCTTCGGGGCGGCCAACCAAACTGGCTCGCCCCGCCCAGTAGAGGTCGTTGCGCGAGGGTGGGGACAGCGCGGCGACCGCTCGGCAGAACGTGACGATCCGGCCGGTGCCGACCGCGAGCCCTCGGTGCCGGAGCTCGCGTCCGAACCCGGTCAGCCGGCCGAGGGGGTCGATCTCAGCTGTCGCCATCGCCGATCACCTCGGCGATCCTGGAGCGGGCGAGCTCCTGATCCTCGTGGTCCTTCAGCACCGTGCCCAGGGTCGCTTCCACCGTCGGCTCGTCCAGACGGTCGACCCCCAGGAACGACACGGCGTTCGCCCAGTCGATCGTCTCGGCCACACCGGGGCGCTTGGCGATGTCGAACGAGCGCAACCGCATCACGGCCGAGGCTACGTCCCGCGCCAGCGCCTCGGAGATCTCCGGCGCTCGAGCCCGGACGATCTCGATCTCGCGGTCCAGCGCCGGGTGATCGATCCAGTGGTACAGGCAGCGGCGCTTCAGCGCGTCGTGCAGCTCGCGGGTCCGGTTCGAGGTCACCACCACCATCGGGGGCTCGGTGGCCCCGATCCGCCCGATCTCGGGGATCGTCACCGCGAACTCGGAGAGGATCTCCAGCAGGAAGGCCTCGAACTCGTCGTCGGCCCGGTCGAGCTCGTCCACCAGCAGGACCGCCCTCGAACCGGCCCGGATCGCCGCGAGCAGGGGTCGCTCCACCAGGAACTGGGGCCCGAACAGGTCCGCGACGTGGGCCTCGACGGTCACGTCCTGCAGGGCGCGGACCGCGATCAGCTGGCGGGAGTAGTTCCACTCGTACAGCGCCTGGGACGCGTCGATGCCTTCGTAGCACTGCAGCCTGATCAGCTCCCGATCGAGCAGGTCGGCCAGGACCTTTGCCACCTCGGTCTTGCCCACTCCGGCCTCGCCCTCGAGCAGCAGGGGCTTGTCCAGGGACGCCGCCAGGTAGATCGCGGTGGCCAGGCCCCGGTCGGCCAGGTACCGGCGTCCGCGCAGCGCCGACCGCAGCTCCTCCACCGATGCGTACGGCAGGCTCCCCATCGGTCCCAGCGTACCGGCTGGGCACGCGGAGCGTGGTGGCGGGGCGCATGCGGCACCTCCGCCTGCGGTGCCGCGGCTACGTGGTGGCCTCGGGCTGTCCGGAAGGGCCGGGCATCACCGCCGGGGGCAGCGGGATCCGGATCCCACGCTCGGACAACCGCCGCGTGATGCGCTCGCGCAGGGCGCGCTCGGCGTCCCACCGCTTGGAGGGGCGGGTCTCGGCCACCACTCGAACCACCAGGGC
>DASQQQ010000185.1:0-7595 GCA_035643355.1 Actinomycetota bacterium
GCCATGGAGATCTCTCCCGGCCGGACCGGTCCGCTGCCCCCGCCCAGCAGGGCCGAAACCGAGATGGAGTGGTGCGGCGCGCGGAACGGCCGTGCCGCCACCAGCCCTCCGGCGGGCAGGATCCCCGCGACCGAGTGCAGCTGCGTCACCTCCAGCGCCTCGGACCGGGACAGGGTGGGCAGCACCGTGGGGAGCCGCCTGGCCAGCATGGTCTTCCCGGCCCCCGGAGGCCCCATGAGCAGCACGTTGTGACCGCCCGCCGCCGCCACCTCCAGGGCCCGCCGGGCCCGCGCCTGTCCCCGGACCTCCTCCAGGTCCACCGGGTGCGACGGCGGCGCCGGCGCTCCCGGCTGCGCCAGGGGTGGGTCCCAGCGGTCCCGGAGGAAGGCCACCACGCTGGCCAGGTCGGGGGCTCCCACCACGTGCAGATCCTCCACCAGCGCCGCCTCCGATGCGTTGGCCCGGGGGACGACCACCCCCGCCAGGCCGGCGCGCCAGGCGGCGACGGCCACCGGCAGGACCCCGGGGGTGGGCCCGAGCGATCCGTCCAGGGCCAGCTCCCCGTAGAAGGCGTAGCGCTCCAGGTGGTCCGAGCGCACCTGCGCGGAGGCGGCCAGGACCCCCATGGTCACCGGGAGATCCAGCCCCCGGACCGTCCTTCCTGAGGTTCCCCGGCGACAGGTTGACCACGATCCGGCGGAGGGGCCATCGCAGCCGGAGCTCTCGGTGGCCGGCCGGATCCGGTCGCGGGCATCGTGCACCGGGGCCCCGGGCAGCCCGGTGAAGGCCACCGCGGGCAGGCCCCGGCCGATCTGGGCTCGACCGCCACGGGCAGGCCCCCCACGCCCACCACCGTGATCCCCAGGACCTTCCCGTACATCCCGGCGGACCCCACCGACGGCCACCGACACCCGGTGTCAGCGCTCGGGCCCCGGGATTAGCCGCTGGTAGTGGTCGCGGACCACCCGGTAGCACTCGCAGGAGAGCGCCTCCAGGCCCGGGCGGTCCACGATCTCCACCCGGCCTCGCCGGTACCTGATCAGACCCGCATCGCGGAGCGAGCCCGCGATCACGGTGACCGAGGCCCGGCGCACCCCCAGCATCTGGGCGAAGAACTCCTGCGTCAGGTAGAAGCACTCGGAGCCCACCCGGTCGCCGGTCTGGAGCAGCCACCGAGCGCACCGCTGCCGGAGCGTGTGCGAGCCGTTGCACGCGACCGACTGCGAGACCTGAGCGAGCAATGCGTTGGCGTAGCCGGCAACGATCCGTCGCATGGCAGGGAGATCGCCCAGCTCGGCCAGGAAGGCCGCGGCGTCGATGGCGAGCCCCTCTCCCTGGATCTGCACCACGGCCCGATGGGTGGCCACGCCGTCCTCGGTCAGACACACGGGCAGTCCGACCAAGCCCTCTCGACCCACCGTGGCCGTTTCCACCGCCGAGCCGTCCTCCATGGCCACCACCAGGGAGATCACCCCATCGAGGGGGAAGACGACGTGTTCGATCGGATGCCCCTGCTCGTGCACCACCTGGCGGAGACGCAGCGGGACGGCACGCATGCACCGCACGAGGTGGACCCGCTGCCCCGCCGGCAGGGCATCGAGCAAGCGGTTCCCGGTGTCGCCCGGCACCCCAAGCCAGCTCTCCTGCATGCTCCGAAGCATGCCACGCGCCGGGCACCTTGCGTACGCCCCCGTACCGACAGGCCCGTCCGGCGACGGTAGCGTGCCCGAAGATCAGGCCGAGAGGAGACCATGGTGCCATTCCGGGTGGATCGGGGGGCCATCCCTGGAAGCTTCCGGCTCGTGGGCGAGCTGGACGTGGCCGTTGCCGAGCTCCTGGACACGCTGGTCCAGACCCCGCCGCAGGGCGATCTGCGGATCGACCTGTCAGGGCTGGCGTTCATGGACAGCTCGGGGCTCCGGGCCCTGATCAAGATGGCCAAGGGCCTCCGGGACCGGGGCGCCAAGCTGGTGCTGGAGGGCTCCTCCGGCGAGGTGGCCCGCCTCCTGCAGCTGGTGCGGGCCGACACGTTCCCCGGGGTGGTGGTGATCCCGGCCCTCGACAGCTGACGGCTCAGAACGCGTCTTCGAACAGCTCGACCCGCGGCGCGCGGGCGAGGACAGCACCCGAACGCTGGCCACGTCGAACCGCACGTCCCCGGGCCGTGCGCCCGTGGTCGCGATGAACAGCTCGGCGAGACGACGCAGGCGTTCCCGTTTGGCCGCGCCCACCGCCTCGAACCCGCCACCGAAGCGATCGCCGCGCCGGGTCTTGACCTCGCAGAAGACCAGCGTGCCGCCGCGCTCCACCACCAGATCGAGCTCTCCGGCCCGGCACCGCCAGTTCCGCGCCACGGGTGCGGAACCCCCGAGCGCGGTAGGCGGCCAGGGCGGCGTCCTCCCCCCCGCGGCCCGTGGCCAGCCGGGGGTCGGGACCGGTCTTTTCGCCGGAAGGCTCCACGGCACGTGATGCTGGGCGGCTGCCCACACGCCAAGACGGTGCGTTCGGCGCCCCTGGGGCGCCATGCGGGCCGACGATGCCTCGTCCGAGCGCCTACGCGGTGATCGTCAGGGTCCCGACCATCCCACCCGCATAGTGACCGGGCTCGTGACAGGCGAACAGCATCTGGCCCGGTTCATCGAACGTCGTGGTGACGGACTTGGTCTCCCCCGGCTCGAGCTCGAGCTCGGGCAGATCGCCCATGTCCATCTCACCCATGCTGGCGCCGCCAGCCATCTCCTGCTCGTGCTCGTCCTGCATCTCCTTGCCGCCAACCACGAACTCGTGCTTGATATCGCCTTCGTTCGTGACCACGAAGCACACGGGCTCTCCGGCCTTGACCGACACGGAGTCGGGGTCGAACCGAAGGGTGTCCATCGCCTGGACCCGCACCACCTGTGCACCCTCGGCGCAGTCCGCCGCTGCCGCCTCGCCGGAGGAGCCGCCCCCACACGCGGATGCGAGCAACACCACAGCGGATACGCCCATCAAGCCGATCGAACGGGATCGCACATCCCCCACCTCTTTCCAGCGTCGGTCCCGAGCCGCCGTACGGTGCGACGTCCTGACATCGCGCGGCTCCTCCCAAGGTGGGGTCGACCGAACCGCTCTGGCAATGCCATGTCGCCGGTATCCGACTACCGGATGGGTGGTATCCCGAGCCGGTACCGTCCTGCGGCCGCCCCACGAGCCCCGGTCGGGCCCGGCAGGCCGGCCGTTCTCCTCTCACCCCACGCCGGAGCCGAGCCTGCCGGTGGACGGATCGAAGGCGCCCGATCTGACCGCCCACCCGACGGCGCTCGCCCTGCTGGACACCTTGAGCTTCCTCATCAGGTTGCGGATGTGCGTGTCGGCGGTGTTCGGGGAGATCCCCAGACGAGCCGCGATGGGCTCGGACCCCAGCCCCTGGCACAGCAGTCCGAGCACCTCCCACTCGCGTGGCGTCAGCGGGTCACGGGGTTCGGGAGGCTCATCGGCGTCGGGACCACGTGACAGGGCGTGGAGGATGCGTTCCTCGACCACCACCTCGGTCCCGTACGCGGCCATGGCGAACACGGCGATCACCCCAGCACCGCTCAGCACGATGTTGGCCGTCAGGTGCGCCCATCCTGCCGGATGCGCCTTGGACAGAGCCTGCATCAGGTTCTCGGCGCCGACCGCGAAGGCCACCACCACGAGCGCGTACGTGATCCGACGGGACCGGCGACGTCGCAGGGACCTCGTCCTCCACAGACCGATCAGAGCACTGGCGGGCCACAGGACGGCGCTCACCAGGTGCACCCATCGGACCGGCGGGTCGAGGAGGGCATCCAGCACGTCACCGAGTGTAGGCGGCTCGCCCGGGTACATGCCAGGGTCGGCCCCGGATCACCCGTCGGTGCCCCGAGGCGTGCGGTCGGGAACAGCCCGGACGCCTGGTCACCCCGCTGGGACGTCGCTGCGGGGGTGCAGCAGCAGCGAGCCCAGCGCCATCCAGCCGATCAGGCTCAGGAGCAGTCCGGCGACCTCCACCGCGTCGATCCGGCCCGGGGTTCCCAGCCACAGGAACTGATCCAGGAAACGGCACGCCCCTCACAGCGCCGCCGCCACAGCGATCAGCAGCCCGTCCGGTCGCTGGTGCATCCGCCGCTCGACCAGCAAGACCGCAGCGAGCACCAGGAAGGCGCCGATCGACTGGAAGATCGGTACCGGGACCCGGGGCCCCGCCGAGCCCGCGTACCGCATCCCGTACCAGGCGGTGGTGGGACGACCGCCCCCAGAGATCATCAGCTGGGGACCGAGCAGCCGTCCCATCGCCCAGCCCGCGGCGAGCACCGGCGCGGCCAGGTCCAGACCGCGCCCCAGGGACACTCCGGGGCAGCGCCGTCGCATCAACACCAGCCCGGTGGGGAGCGCGAACAGCAGGCCCCCGAACGAGGACAAGCCCCCGTTCCAGATGGCAGGGATCTGACCGGGGTGAGCGGCGTAGAACGACCACTGGGAGACCACGTGCACCACCCGGGCGCCCACCATCGCCGCGATCACGATCCAGAACGCGGCATCGCCGACCCATCGCCAGGGGTACCCGGCCCGGCGGAACCGCCGGCCCAGGTACCAGGCGGCGAAGATGAACGTGACGGCCAACCCGATCCCGTACGTGTGGATCTGCAGCGGGCCGAGGTGGAACAGGACCGGGATGGGTCTCATCGGATGCGTCCACCCATCACGTCACGCGCGCTCCGGCTCCGCGACCCGACGGAAGACCATCGCCGCCACGGCGGTGATCCCGACCAGCCAGCCGATCGTCTGGAGCAGCGCTCCGGTCTCGGTGAAGGAGCTCGAGAACGCGCCGTTCAGCAGGACCTGGACCGCCCCGTGGGCGGGGAGGAACCTGCCCCACGAGGGCAGGGCTGCCCCGAACATGTTGTTCTGGGCGATGCCCACGTCGAGCATGGGGATCAGGAACATCAGGTACAGTCCGCCCAGCCGCCCGACCAGCGGGCCCGCCAGGACGCCGATCATCGCGTAGGTGAGGCCCACCAGCAGGCTCGCTCCCGCGAATGGCACCCAGGCCTGGGGTCGAAGGTCCGCCGCCGTGACCACCAGCGACACCGCGGAACTCAGCACCGCCGCGAGCACGATCACGCCGATCCGCGCGGCCAGGACCTCGCCCGAGCGGAACCCGGATAGGACGAGCCGCCGATCGCCCTCGGCCGATCCCAGCACCACGAACAGCCCCGCCAGGCCGGCCAGGAACGCCACGGTGATCGGCACCATGATCGCTCCATGCAGGTCCACCATCGGGACCATGGTCGTCGACCCGCCGATGTCCACGGGGGTCGGGGTGCCGGGGGTCACGGCGAAGCTGAGCGTGATCAGCACCACCGGCACCGAGAGCAGCAGCACCCACATGACGAGGTTCCGCCGGTACTCGCGGAACCCGTACCGGAGCCCCGCGGCCAACCGGCTCCACCGGCCGGCTCCCGTTCCGACCCGATCTGGGCCTCCTGGGCGCGGGTGGTACGGACGAAGATCGCGGCCGAGGCGGCCAGCCCTCCGAACGTCCACAGCAGCGCGGCTCCGAGGTCGCCGAGCGCACCGGCGTGGCCCGAGGCCGCATCCATCAGCACCAGGGTCACGAAGTGGGTGGGCAGCACGCGGGTGAGGGCCGAGGTCCCCCCCGCCATGGCCGGTCCCAGGAACACGTCCAGGATCCACACGAACAGGATGATGAGCGAGCCGTTGACCTCGTCGTGGACCAGGGCCCCCACCGCGGCTCCGATGCCCAGGTAGACCACGGCGAACATCACGGTGGCCCCCACCGTGCGGGGAACGTCGACGATCCCGGTGCGGGCCGCCAGCGCCAGCAGAGCGCCCCCGGCGGCGAGGAGCACCAGCAGGAGCCCGGAGGCGAGTCGTGCGACCACGATCTTGACCGGCCGCGTCCCCGCGAGCGCCAAGCGACGATCCGCACGGCGGGAGCCCGCGACGTGGAAGAACCCGCCCACACCGGCCAGGAACGCCCCCGCCCAACCGGCCGTGGCTGCCTCCAGGGACGGGGTGTCGCCGGTCCCACCGAGCAGCTTGGCGAAGTCGGCCACCACCCCCGCGGACAGGGCCACGAAGACCACCGGCACCACCACCAGCAGGATCACGTTGACCGGCCGGCGCGCGTACTCGACCAGGTAGCGGCGGGTGAGCAGGGCGGTCATCTGGCCACCGCCCTGCCTTCCCGCATCTCGTAGATCCGGTCGAAGCGCTCGGCATCGGTCACGAAATGGCTGATGATCAGCACCGCCCGCCCGGCGTCCCGGCGCTCCGCCGCAAGGTACCAGAACCGCTGGTAGGTCTCCCAGTCGAACCCGGCGTAAGGCTCGTCCAGCAGCAGGATCCCGGGGTCCGGGAGCAGCGCCAGCCCCAGGTTCAGCTTCGAGCGGGTCCCCCCGGACAGCTCGGCCACCCGGGCGGCCGCCCACCCCCCGAACCCGAGGATGTCGTAGATGGCCCGGCGGGCCTCCTCGACCCGAGGCCGGTCCATGCCGTAGGCTCGGCCGAACAGCTCGAAGTGCTCGTCGCAGGTCAGGCGCTCGTACAGGATCGGATCCTGCGGGCAGTACCCGATCCGGCCACGACGCTCGATGGTCCCCCCCTCCCTGGGCAGGGCACCCGAGAGGATCTTCAGCAGGGTGCTCTTGCCGGAGCCGTTCTCACCGACCAGGCCGACGATCTCGCCGCGGCCCAGCTCCAGCGAGGCTCCCCGCAGGACGTGGAGGACGTGTCGGCGAGGCCACATGCCCCGGGCGAAGGTCTTGGTCACCCCGTTGGCACGGAGCACGTGCCCGCCGTCCGCCGCCCCCTCGCGCGCCTCACCGCACTCGGGTCGCGGCACCGCCAGCGCGATCTCACTCACGCTCATGTGCGCTCGGACCCAGAACAGCACCCCGTCCCCTCGTCCTCATGTTGCCCATCGCATGGGTGGTCCGGTCCATGATCCTCGCCTGGTTCACACCGACATCCATCCCTGCCGCAACCCATCACTCCTCCTTCGATGTCGGGCCGACGCCATGAGCGGCGGCTACCGGTACTGGCCCGGATCGGCCAGGAACTTCTCGTGGCAGCTCTGGGAGCAGAAGTAGTAGGTCTGGCCCTCGTACTCCTCGCTCGCCGCCGCGTTCGAGGGGTCGATCTCCATCCCGCACACCGGATCGTGCACCGTCATGGTCTCCATCTCCTTCTCCTCACTGTCGTCCTCCTGTCCCTCGTGCTCGCGGACCTCCACGGTGGGCTTCACATCTGGGGTCGGCGCCTCGAGCGATCCGATGGGTGCCGGCCGGAACCGCCGCAGACGGTTGGCGTTGGCCACCACGGAGAGCGACGACAGGGCCATGGCTCCGGCCGCGATCATCGGGTTCAGGAGCAGGCCGATCGCCGGGTACAGCACCCCTGCCGCGATGGGGATGCCCACCGTGTTGTAGCCGAAGGCCCAGAACAGGTTCTGGCGGATGTTGCGCATCGTGGCCCGCGACAGGGTGATTGCCGTGACCACGCCATCCAGGTCGCCAGAGATCAACGTGATGTCCGACGACTCGATGGCCACGTCGGTCCCCGTGCCGATG
>DASQQQ010000186.1:0-10818 GCA_035643355.1 Actinomycetota bacterium
CGCCACCCCAGCCCCCAAGCGCTGGATCGCGGAATGCTCGACACGCGGACCGTTACGGTTCGAGGGCTCTATCTCCTGTCCCGACATTTCAAGGACCGCCGTCCCACGTTCAAACAGACCCGCCCCCTGTCCGGGTAGAAGCAGCGGGCAGAACGATGCGGAGTAGGAAGGCGTCCGGGCAGCTCCTCCGAGGCGTCTCCGCAGGTCGGAGCCCTGTAGTCCCAACGGGATTTGAACCCGTGTCTCCACCTTGAGAGGGTGGTGTCCTGGGCCACTAGACGATGGGACCCTGAGCCGCCCGGCGGCGGCAAGTGTAGCAACGACCCGGTCGCGCCAGCCGTCTTACGCTGGAGTCATGAGCGAGCCGGCGGATCCCCGGACGATCTTCACGATCGGGCATGGCACGAGGCCGATCGGCGACTTCCTCGAGCTGCTCCGAGGTGCCGGGATCCAGCGGCTGGTCGACGTCCGAACGGCGCCCGGCTCCCGCCGCAACCCGCAGTTCGGCAAGGAGGAGCTGGCGGCCGCCCTCGCGGATGCTTCCATCGCCTACGACTGGGAGAAGGACCTGGGCGGGCTACGGCGGACCGGTCCCGACTCGCGCCACACCGCGATCCGCAATGCGTCCTTCCGGGCGTTCGCGGATCACATGGAGACCGACACGTTCCGCGGAGCCCTGGATCGGTTGGCCGAGACCTCGCGCGACACGATCACCGCGATCATGTGCGCGGAGTCGCTGTGGTGGCGCTGCCACCGTCGCATGATCGCCGACGCCCTCACCGTCCGGGGTTGGCGGGTGATCCACCTGATGGACCGAGGCAAGCGGGAGCCGCACCGGCTGCATCCCAACGCCCGGGTGGTCGGTGAGGAGGTGATCTACGACGTGGAGGACCAACCGCGCCGGTCGGGGTGACCCGTCCCTGGCTCCCACCGCTTTTCTGGATCCGCTGATATGGTCGGGGGGCTCCATGGCTGTATCGACCCCCTCAGGACGCTCGCGAGCCCTGCGCCGGATCACGATCCCCGTCGTCGGGCTGACGCTCTTCGCGCTGATTGCCGCCTGCACGGCCTCCACGGCCAGTGAGGGCGCGACCGGCGCCACTGGTGCCACCGGCACGCCCGTCGCGGAGGCGGCGGCCTCGCCGCCCCCGAAGCTCGCCGGCTTCCGGAACATCCAGCACGTGATCTTCATCGTGCAGGAGAACCGGTCCTTCGATCACTACTTCGGCACGTTCCCGGGGGCCGACGGCATCCCCATGAAGAACGGCAAGCCCACCGTGTGCGTGCCCGACCCCGTCCTGAACGAGTGCGTGAAGCCGTTCCACGAGTCCGCGTTGGTGAACCAGGGTGGACCGCATGACCTGACGCACTCGAGGATCGACGTGGACGGCGGGAAGATGGATGGCTTCGTCCGATCCGTGACCCTCTACTCGCCGAACAAGTGCGCCGACACGCGTTCCGTGGCCGACTGCGGCGACACCCTGGGTCCCCAGGGCCAGCCGGACGTGATGGGCTGGCACGACGCTCGGGAGATCCCCAACTACTGGACGTACGCCCGCCGCTTCGTGCTGCAGGACCGCATGTTCGCGCCGACCGACTCGTGGACCCTGCCGGCGCACCTGTACCTGGTCTCGGGGTGGGCCGCTCATTGCTCGAGCCCCTGGAAGCCGATGACCTGCAGCTCGGACCTGCAGCAGCAGGGGATGCTGGACAAGCAGCGCCACGGCCAGCACCCGGCGATCTACGCCTGGACCGACATCACCTGGCTCCTTCACCGGGCCGGGGTGAGCTGGGCCTACTACGCGGGCCAGAACCTCTGCGGTCCGGAGGTGCCGGCCAAGGAGTGCCAGTCGGGCGGGGCCACGCCGGCCCAGAACCCGTTGCCGTCGTTCACCGACGTCCACCAGACCAAGCAGATGGCCAAGGTGCAGACGCACGACGACTTCTTCAACGCGGTGGCCGACGGGACGCTGCCACAGGTCTCCTGGGTGGTGCCGGGTCGGGGTGGGATCAGCGAGCACCCCGGTACGCACGCTCCCCTCACCAAGGGCCAGGCCTGGGTGACGCGGGTGGTGAACGCGGTGGCCGAGAGCCCCCTCTGGTACCGCACCGCGATCTTCCTGACCTGGGACGACTGGGGCGGGTTCTACGATCACGTCCGCCCCCGGCGGGTCGACGCGAACGGCTACGGGATCCGGGTTCCGGGCCTGATGATCAGCGCCTGGGCCAGGCGGGGGAAGATCGACCACCAGACGCTGTCGTTCGACGCCTACCTGAAGTTCGTGGAGGACCTGTTCCTGAACGGTCGACGTCTGAACCCTCGGTGGGACGGGCGGCCGGACTCGCGCCCCACGGTGCGGGAGAACGTCAAGATCCTGGGCGACCTGCGCAAGGAGTTCGACTTCTCGCAGGATCCGCTCAAGCCCCCGATCCTCGATCCCAGGCCGAGCCCCGGGCCGGCCTCGATCCCGGGCTCGTGAGGCCCGTGCGACGTCCGCCGTTGCGGCGCGGGGTGCTCGGCGCCGGCGTCGTAGCCGTCGCCTTGGCTCTGATCGCCACCGGGGTCGTGTTGAAGGTGGACTCGGGCCGACGGGCCTCCGCCTCGTCCCGGGCCTCGTCCTCCCCGCCCACCGCCGCCTCCACCGGCTCGGCTCCCACCCAGCTGCAGCTGGCGAAGCAGCACCTGAAGCACGTGATCTTCATCGTCCAGGAGAACCGGTCCTTCGATCACTACTTCGGCACGTTCCCCGGGGCGGACGGCATCCCCATGAAGGACGGCACGCCCACCGTGTGCGTGCCCGACCCGCTGCTGAACCGGTGCGACCGGCCCTACCATTCGTCGAACCTGGTCAACTTCGGCGGGCCCCACACCCAGCGGCACTCGATCGCCGACGTCGACGGGGGCAAGATGGACGGGTTCGTGGGGACCGCGGTGGCCAGCCATATCCGGTGCGCGCAGGCCCCCGGGCGGTTCCAGCCCAAGTGCCGGAGCTACCTGGGCCCCCGGCTGCAGCCCGACGTCCTGGGCTGGCACGATGCCCGGGAGATCCCCAACTACTGGGGCTACGCCGAGCACTTCGTGCTCCAAGATCACATGTTCGCTCCGACCGACTCGTGGACCCTGCCCTCGCACCTGTTCCTGATCTCGGCCTGGTCGGCGTCGTGCACGAACCCGAAGGATCCGATGAGCTGCCACTCGGACCTGGAGCTGAAGGAGGCCGCGAAGGTCCAGCACGGCGGCCAGGAGCCGCTGTACGGCTGGACCGACATCACTTACCTGCTGAACCGTGAGGGTGTGAGCTGGCGCTACTACGTGGGGGAAGGCACCTGCCTGGTCGATCCGTGCTCCAAGCCCCGCGCGGGGAGCCACTACACCGTGTACCAGCAGGACCCCTTGCCAGGCTTCGTCACGGTCCGTCAGGATCACCAGCTGCGCAACGTGGCCGGGCACCCAGCCTACTTCCGGGCCGCGGCCGACGGCGCCCTGCCCAGCGTCTCCTGGGTGATGCCCTACAACGGCGTCAGCGAACATCCCTCGAACGGCAAGCCGATCACCGACGGCCAGGCCTGGGTCACCCGCGTGGTCAACGCGGCCATGCGGGGTCCCGACTGGGACAGCACGGCCATCTTCCTGACCTGGGACGACTGGGGCGGCTTCTACGACCACGTGCGGCCGCCACGCGTGGACCGCAACGGCTACGGCCTTCGGGTGCCGGGGATCCTCATCAGCCCGTGGGCGAAGGCCGGAACGATCGACCACCAAACGCTCTCGTTCGATGCCTACCTCAAGCTGATCGAGGACCTGTACCTGGGGCGCCAGCGCCTGAACCCGCGGACCGACGGGCGACCCGATCCGCGCCCCACGGTTCGGGAGAACGCGAAGATCCTCGGCGACCTGCTGAAGGAGTTCGACTTCAGCCAGACCCCGCTCGATCCGCTGGTGCTCGATCCGCGCCCGTCGCCGGGACCGGCATCCGTCCCGGGCGGCTGAGGGACTGCAGCGTCCGGATCGTCGCTTGCCGGCTGGGATGGGCCGCTCAGCCGACGCGGTCGCGCGGCACGAACCGGCCCCAGCCCGGTTCGACGTCGGCGGGCTCGCCCCCCCGGGCCACGACCCGCCCACGCGAGACCGTTATCGCCGCCCAGCCGGTGACGGTGAGGTCGGCGTACGGGCTGTGATCGGTCCGCGAGTGCAGGTCGCCCGCGGCGAGGTGCTTGGTGGCCGAGGGGTCGAAGACCACCAGGTCCGCGTCCAGGCCGGGGGCCAGGCGGCCCTTCCGACGGGCCAGGCCGAACAGACGCGCCGGCGCGGCGGCCACCAGGTCCACCCAGCGTTCGGGTCCGAACCGACCGTCGATCACGCCCTGGTACACGAGCGAGAGCCGGGTCTCCACCCCGGGGAGCCCGCCGGGGATCTGGGTGAAGTCCTTCCAGCGAGCGCCCCCGGCCTGGGTCCCCCGCCGGCGGGTGTCCCGGGTGAAGGGGCAGTGGTCGGTGGAGACCGCGTCGAGCTCCCCGTCGGCCAGCGCTCCCCACAGGGCCTCGCGATCCAGTTCGGTACGCAGGGGGGGCACGCAGACGAAGTCGGCCGCCTCCTGCGAGCGGCCGGTCAGGCCGGTGCCGCGGAGGGCGTCATCGGTCAGGTACAGGTACTGGGGGCAGGTCTCGGCCAGCACCAGGACCCGGCGCCGTCGGGCCGTGCGGATCTCGCGCAGGCCGGCCTCGCTGGACAGATGCACCACGTACAGGGACGCGGCAGCCCGCTCGGCCAGCTGCGCGGCCAGGCGGATGGCCGCGGCCTCGACCTCGGGCGGGCGGGCCTCGATCAGGCCGGAGGGACCGGTCTTACCCGACGCCAGGAGCCGGCGGGTCCGCCGGTCGGCCTCCAGCCCGTCTTCGGCGTGGACGCACACCAGCACCCCGGCCCGCTTGCCCGCCGCGAGGGCACGCTCCAGCGTGGGCGGGTCGACCATCAGTCGCTCAGGGTACGCCAGGTACAGCTTGACGCTGGCGACGCCCTGGGCCGCGAACCACCGGAACAGCTCCTCGGCGTCGGCCGGATCCTCGGGGACCGAGGTGACCGTGAGGTGGAACCCGTAGTCCACCACCGCTCGGCCCTCGGCCTTCGCGTGCCAGGTGCGCAGGGCCTCGTCGGGCGGCTCGCGTCCGGCGCCCGCGAAGTCGATCACGCAGGTGGTCCCACCACAGGCGGCGGCCGTCGTGCCGCTGGCGAAGTCGTCGGCCGAGACCGCGGTCCCGACCGGCAGGTCCAGGTGTGTGTGCACGTCGATCGCCCCCGGGACCACCAGCGCGCCGGAGGCGTCCACCACCCCGTGCCCCGCGGGATCGAGGTCCGGTCCCACGGCCGCGATGCGCTCGCCCTCGATCAGGACGTCTGCGCGGCGGGTGCCGGACGGTTCGACGATGGTCCCGCCTCTGACCAGCACGATGGCTCAACCCCCTCCGGCGATATCTCTATCATCTGGGTGTTGAACGGGGGTGGAACCGGTGCAACTCCAGCGCGACCTGGTCGATCCGGCTGTCCTCGGCCGCGCCGTGGAGCGGTTCCGTCGCGACGGCATCGTGCTGCCCACCTTCGAGCAGTTGGCGGAGCCGGAGAAGATCCCGGAGCCCATCCGGGCCTCGCTGAGCTCCGTGGACCCGGACGCGCCGGACCCCCGCAACCTGTTCCGGGTCCACTGGTACAACGCGGCCGACCGCCGGGGGCAGGTGCCGGTCCCGGGCCACCTGGTCCTGCCTCCGGAGCTGACGGGGGTCCCGGCCCGGATCGTGCTCGCGCTGGGGGACCGGTTCCCGATGATCGGCGCCCACAAGGTCCTGGCCGCCTACGGGGTGCTCGCGCCGAGGTTGGTGACCGGCTCGTTCGATCCCACGTCCCAGCGAGCGGTGTGGCCCTCCACCGGGAACTACTGCCGGGGCGGGGTGGCCATCTCCCGCATCATGGACTGCCGGGGCGTGGCGGTGCTGCCGGAGGGGATGAGCCGCGAGCGCTTCGAGTGGCTGGCGCGGTGGGTGGCGGATCCCTCCGACGTGATCCGGACCCCCGGCACCGAGAGCAACGTCAGGGAGATCTACGAGGAGTGCGCTCGGCTGGAGCGCGATCCGGACAACGTGATCCTGAACCAGTTCTCGGAGTTCGGGAACCACCTGGTCCACTACCTGTGTACCGGCGCTGCCCTGGAGCACGTGTTCGAGGCGATGCGCGAGGAGCAGGGCGATCTGCACCTGCGGGCCTTCGTCTCGGCGTCCGGCTCGGCGGGGACGCTGGGCGCCGGCGACTACCTCAGGGAGCGCTACGGCTCGACCACCGTGGCCGTGGAGGCGCTCGAGTGCCCAACCTTGCTGTACAACGGGTTCGGCGAACACAACATCCAGGGGATCGGCGACAAGCACGTGCCGTTCATCCACAACGTGGCCGGCACCGACGTGGTGACGGCGGTCTCCGATCGTGACACCGACCGCCTGAACGTCCTTTTCAACACGGAGGTGGGGCGGCGGTTCCTGCGGCGTCGAGGCATCGCGCCCGACGTGATCGCCGCGCTCGATTCCCTGGGCCTGTCCTCGATCTGCAACGCGCTGGCCGCCATCAAGGTGGCCCGGTACTTCGGGATGGGCCCCGACGACGTGATCGTCACGGTGGCCACCGATGGGGCCGCCCTGTACCGCACCGAGGTGGACAAGGTCCTGGCCCGTGACTTCGGTGGCTCCTTTAACGAGGCCGATGCCGCGGAGACGTTCGGGCGGTCGTTGGAGGCCGTCACCACCGACCACCTGCTGGAGCTCACGGAGCGCGACCGCCGGCGCATCTTCAACCTCGGGTACTTCACCTGGGTCGAGCAGCGGGGGGTGTCGGTGGAGGACTTCACGCTCCGGCGCTCGCCCTCGTTCTGGCGGGGGCTGCGCGGTCTGCTCCCGATCTGGGACGACATGATCGACGAGCTGAACGGGCGCACCGGTCTGGGGGTGGGTGGGTGACCGCCGAGGGCACCGCCGTGGTCTGCTCCGGCTGCGGGTACCGGGCGCCGGCCGACGAGCCCTACCCGTTCCAGTGCCCGGGAGCGTCCTCCGGCGACGACATCGATCACCTGATGGTCAGGGTCCTGGACCCCGAGCACGTGAGCTTCCCCTGGGACGGCGACCCGAACCCGTTCACACGCTTCCGCCGGCTGTTCCACGCCTACCACCTCGGTCTGCGGCACGGGATGCTGGACGACGAGTACGTCGACCTGGTCCGAGACCTGGACCGGCGGGTGGCCAAGGTGGACGGGCAGGGGTTCTCCACGACCCCGTTCTCGCGTGCCGACGAGCTGTCGGAGCGTGCGGGGTTCGCGCCCGAGGGCGGCATCTGGGTCAAGGACGAGACCGGCAACGTCTCCGGCTCCCACAAGGCCCGGCACCTGATGGGCGTGATGATCCACCTGCTCACGATGGAGTGGCTGAGTCTCGCGCCCTCCGATCGGCGCCCCGACCTGGCCATCTCGAGCTGCGGGAACGCGGCGCTGGCGGCCGCGGTGGTGGCGAACGCTGCGGGGTGGCCGCTCCAGGTCTTCGTGCCCGCCTGGGCCGACCCGGCGGTGCTGGACCGGCTGGTCTCGCTCGGTGCCCGCGTGACGACCTGTGAGCGGCGGCCTGGGGTGAGCGGCGATCCCGCCTACCACGCCCTCCGACGCGCGATGGACGAGGGGGCGCTGCCCTTCTCCACCCAGGGGCCCGACAACGGCCTGACGATCGAGGGGGGGGAGACCCTGGCCTACGAGCTGGTGACGGACCTGGCCGCCGAGGATCGGGCCATGGACCGGCTCGTGATCCAGGTGGGCGGTGGGGCCCTCGCCAGCTCGTGCATCCGGGGGTTCGAGGACGCGGCCCTGCTCGAGGCGCCGGTACGGCTGCCGCGGATCCACGCGGTCCAGACGGAGGGTGCTCACCCGCTGGAGCGGGCCTTCCGTCTGGTCCGCGAGCGCGCCGGCGCCGAGCCGGGTCCCTCCGCGGTGGTGGACGCGATGGCCTACGCCAGGACCCATCGGTCCGGGTTCATGTGGCCGTGGGAGTCCGAGCCCCACAGCATCGCCACCGGGATCGTGGACGATGAGACGTACGATTGGGCGGCGGTGGTGGGCGGCATGCTGGCCACGGACGGCGGCCCCGTGCTCGCCTCCGAGGACCGCCTCCGCGAGGCCAACGACCTGGCTCGAAGGACCACCGGGATCGATGTGGATCCGACCGGCTCCGCCGGTCTGGCGGGCGTGCTCTCGCTGCTCGAGGAGGACGCGATCGGGCCGGCCGAGCGGATCGCCGTGCTGTTCACGGGGGTGCGTCGGTGAGCGGCCCGCCCCCTCACCGACCGTCCCCCGCCGCCACGTCGAGGAGGGCACGATGAGGAGCTTCCTGGGCCGCGACATCCTCTCGCTGAAGGACTTCGAGCGGGAGGAGTTCTTCCACGTGTTCGAGATCTGCGATCGCCTGGCGCCCATCGCCAAGGAGCGGCGGAACGCCGATCTGCTGAAGGACAAGACCCTCCTCACGGCCTTCTACCAGCCGAGCACCAGGACCCGCATGGCCACGGAGGCCGCGATGCACCGCCTGGGCGGGCACGTGCTGGGGTTCTCGGACGCCAAGATGACGCGGGCCGGCGACTTCTACCAGGAGTCCATCAAGGACACGGTCCACATGCTGGAGTTCTACGCGGACGTGATCGCGATGCGCCACTTCCAGCAGGGAGCTCCCGAGGAGGCCGCACGGTGGGCTTCCGTCCCCGTGATCAACTGCGGCGACGGCTGGGGCGAGCACCCCACGCAGGTCCTGACCGACCTGTACACGACCTGGAAGGAGCTCGGCCGGCTGGACGGTCTGAAGTTCCTGCTGGTGGGGGACATGCGGATGCGCACGATGCACTCGATCCTCTACGCCTTCTCGCGGTTCGACGTGGAGTCGTTGGTGGTGTCCCCGCCCGACATGTCGCTGCTGCCGGAGTTCAAGGCCGAGCTCGAGGGGCGGAGCGTCCCGTTTCGCGAGGTGGAGTCCGTGGAGAAGGGCATTGCCGATGCGGACGTGATCTACATGGAGCCGGTGGTCCAGGCCGACTACACGAAGGGCCGCGACGAGCGGGGGGCTGAGGTGCCCACCACCCCCGACGCGTACCGGGTCACCCGCGAGCTCCTGCGGGACAAGGGGAAGGCCGAGGCGATCGTGCTCCACTCGCTGCCCCGCATGGACGAGCTCTCGGTCGAGGTCGACGCCACCCGTCACGCCCGGTACTGGGTGGAGGCCTTCAACGGGGTGGTGATGCGGATGGCGCTGCTGTCGCTGGTGCTCGGGGCCGTCGAGTAGGGCTCGACCGTCGAGGCGGAGGAGAGTAGGCATGCGGTTCAGGCTGAACGGCCGCCCGGTGCGGGTCGAGATCCGGCCGGGGATGAGCCTGCTCGAGCTGCTCCGCGAGGGGTGCGGGGTCACCTCGGTGAAGGATGGGTGCGCCCCCGAGGGCTCGTGCGGCGCCTGCACGGTGCTGGTGGACGGCAGGGCGGTGGTCTCGTGCGCGCAGGCCGCAGGCCGGGCCGAGGGCCGGGACGTCCTCACCCAGGATGGGCTGTCCGAAGAGCAGCGGGGCACGTGGGCGGACGCCTTCGTGGCCTCCGGTGCCTCCCAGTGCGGGTTCTGCTCGCCGGGGATCGTCCTGAAGGCCGAGTCGCTCCTGGCCAAGAACCCTCGGCCCTCGCGCGAGGAGGTGGCCCGAGCCCTCGCCGGGAACCTGTGTCGGTGCACCGGTTACGTGAAGATCGTCGACGCCGTCGAGCTGGTGGCCGGCGCTCGGCGCGGGGAGCCGCTGCCCGCGGTGGACCTCAGCGGGCGGGTGGGCTCGCGTACCGCTCGCTACCAGGGGCGCGAGCTCGCCCTGGGCGACAAGCCCTACGTGAACGACCTGAGCGCGCCGGGGATGCTGCACGGGGCGATCCGCTTCTCCAACCACCCTCGGGCGCGCGTGCTCCGGATCGACGTCTCGAAGGCCCGGGCCCACCCGGGAGTGATGGCGGTGGCCACCGCGGCTGACGTGCCGGGGGAGCGGTCCCAGGGCCTGATCACCCGGGACTGGCGCCAGCTGGTGGCCGAGGGCGAGGTCACCGCCTACGTCGGCGACGTGCTGGCGGTGGTCGCGGCCCGGAGCCGGCACGCCGCGCGCGAGGCCGCGCAGCTGGTCGAGGTGGAGTACGAGGTGCTCGAGCCGGTGACCGACCCCCACCGGGCCCTCCGGCCCGAGGCGCCAAGCGTCCACGAGGATCGGGACAACCTGCTCTCGACCTCCGTCGTGCGACGCGGCGACGCGGAGGCCGTCCTGGCAGGATCGACCCACGTGCTCTCCGAGACGTTCCAGACCCAGGTGATCGAGCACGCCTTCCTGGAGCCGGAGTCGGCCCTGGCGGTGCCCGAGGACGGCGGCATGCACGTGTACTCGCAGGGCCAGGGGGTGTGGGAGGACCGGCGGCAGATCGCTTCGTTCCTGGGGGTGGCCGAAGGGGAGGTCCGGGTGACCCAGGTGGCGAACGGGGGTGCGTTCGGGGCCAAGGAGGACCTGAACGTGCAGTGCCACGCCGCGCTGCTGGCCCATCTGACCTCCCGCCCGGTCCTGCTCACGCTGTCCCGCCGGGAGAGCCTGGGCTTCCACCCCAAGCGGCACCCGATGACGATGCAGTACACGATCGGAGCCGACGAGGAGGGCCGGCTCACGGCGGTCCGTGCTCGGATCGTGGGGGACACCGGGGCCTATGCCAGCGTGGGCGACAAGGTCCTGGAGCGCGCCGCAGG
>DASQQQ010000187.1:0-3373 GCA_035643355.1 Actinomycetota bacterium
ACCGCGATGCCCACCCTGGCCCAGTCCTTGTCGGCGTACTCGACCACCAACGGCGCGATCAGGAGGGACACGAGGTTCATCACCTTGATCATCGGGTTCAGCGCCGGACCGGCGGTGTCCTTGAACGGATCCCCCACCGTATCCCCGATCACAGAGGCCTTGTGGGCCTCGCTGCCCTTGCCTCCGTAGTGGCCCTCTTCCACGAACTTCTTCGCGTTGTCCCAGGCACCGCCGGCGTTGGAGAGCATGACCGCCAGGAGCTGTCCGGTGAGGATGGCGCCAGCCAGGAATGCCCCCAGGGGCTCTCCCCCCAGGGCGAAGCCCACGATGATGGGGGACAGGACGGCCAACAAGCCTGGTGTGAGCAACTCGCGGAGCGAGGTCCGGGTGCAGATGTCCACCACCCGTGCGTAGTCGGGCTTCTCCTTGAACTCCATGATGCCCGGGTGGTGGCGGAACTGGTCCCGAACCTCCACCACCACCTGCGACGCGGCCCTGCCAACCGCGCGGATGGCGAGCGACGAGAACAGGAACGCGACCGAGCCTCCGATGAGGAGCCCCACCAACACGTCGGGTCGGTCGACCCTGATGCCCAGGAAATGGAACCCAGCGCCCGCCAGCGCCTCCTCGAACGAGCCGAACAAGGAGGTCGCGGCGAGCACGGCGGTGGCGATGGCCATCCCCTTCGTGATGGCCTTGGTCGAGTTCCCGACCGCATCCAGTCCCGTGAGGATCTCGCCCGGCCGGCCCTCGAACTCGCCGGTCATCTCGGCGATGCCCTGCGCGTTGTCCGACACCGGTCCGTACGTGTCCATCGAGACGATGACGCCCACCGTGGTGAGCATGCCCATGCCGGTGAGGGAGATGTAGTAGAGGCGCTCGGCGGTGGTCCTGCCGATGAGGAACGCGGCGATGATGGACCCGCCGATCACCAGCATGGCCCACACCGTGGACTCCAGCCCCACCGAGAATCCCGACAGGATGGTGGTGGCGGGGCCGGTCTGGGTCTGCTCGGCGATCTCCCGCACCGGATGCCGGCGGGTCGACGTGAAGTGCTCGGTCAGGACCTGGATCACGCTGGCCAGGATCAGGCCGAAGAGGACGGCGAAGCCGGGCCGCAACGTGTTCATGTACATCTCCGAGATGGCGAACACGATGGCCGCCGAAAGGGCCGCGGAGATGAAGAAGCCCCGGTTGATGGCCCGCATGCCCGGCTCGTCCTCGCGACGTGGCGAGACGAGCAAGATGCCCACGATCGAGGTGATGACGCCCACCGCCCGCACGAAGAGGGGGAACATCACCCCGATGATGGCTCCCTTGGGCGAGTTCTGGAACGCCGCAGCACCGAGGATCAGCGCTGCGACCAGGGTGACCTCGTAAGACTCGAACAGGTCGGCCGCCATCCCGGCGCAGTCGCCGACGTTGTCGCCCACGTTGTCGGCGATCACCGCAGCGTTGCGCGGGTCGTCCTCGGGGATGTTCTTCTCGACCTTGCCCACCAGGTCGGCCCCCACGTCGGCGGCCTTGGTGAAGATGCCGCCGCCCACCCGCATGAACATCGCGAGGAGCGAGCCGCCGAAGCCGAAGCCAATCAGGACGCCGGTCGCGTCCCGCTTGTAGATCATCATGATGATGGTGGCGCCCAGCAAGCCCAGGCCTACCGTGAACATCCCAGCGACGCCGCCGGCACGGAAGGCGATCCGCAGAGCCCGGCGAAGGCCCGACTCCCGGGCGGCATTGGCCGTCCGGACGTTGGCGCGAACCGCCAGCCACATCCCGGTGTAGCCGGCGATGGCCGAGAACCCAGCGCCGACGATGAAGGCCAGCGAGCGACCGAAGCGGATGAACAGGTCGCCGTGCACCGAGTCCTTGGCCACCGGCAGCACGAAGAACAGCAGCACGGTCAGGACGCCGATGAAGACCGCGATCGTCTTGAACTGTCGATTCAGGTATGCCCTGGCCCCCTCTTGGATGGCCCGGGCGATATCCCGCATCTTCGTGGTGCCCTCGAGGGACGCCAGGACCTCCCGTACGAGGTAGTAGGCGAAGACGAGCGCGATCAGGGAGATAACGAGGACCACCCACAACGCCCGGCCCTCGAACGAGCCGAAGACGGCCTTGATGGTCTCGCCCTCCGCGGCCAGGACGTGCATGAGACCTCCCCGGTACCGATGACGGAAAGCGTGCAGGTATCAGCCGAAACGCAGGGGATTATAGGAGGAACGCACGGGGCTCGGCTCGGGACCGACCGTCCCCCCCTCGGGGGGCGATCTGGTCGCGGGCAGGGCCGATCCATCGGCCCCAGGGGAGACCGTCGGGACCCGGTAGTACGATGGGTGGCGGCTGGCAACGTCGTCCGGTGGATCATCGGTCCGAACGATGCGCCGCAACAGATGCACAGGGGTGCCGGGAAGCCTGGTCGGCGATCCGGTGCCCTTCGTCGTGTCTGGAGGCCCTCGAGCGGATGGCGGTGCGAACGCGTGGTGCGCGCAAACGGCACGACCGTGCCGTCAAGGCCACCGGCTGGTGGGCGCTGCTGCTGGCCTTCTCCTTCGCGGTCATGGCGGACCCGGCGTCGTCGGTGGCATACGCGATCGAGGCGGGGCTGCGCGCGCTCCACGGGCACCTGCATCTCCTGCTCCTCACGATGGGGCTGGTCCTCGGGATCATCTCGTTGGTCCGGCTCAACTACGATCAGCTGATCCGTCGGTTCCCTCAAGGGGGCGGTGCGGTAGCGGCCACCGCGGTGGCCTTCGGGGAGGGCTGGGCGTTCTGGCCGCTCGGAGCGCTGGTGGTGGACTTCGTGTTGACCATCGCCATCAGCGCCGCCGCCGCCTCCTCGGCGGTGATCGCCTACTTCCCGCGGCTGGCGCCCGAACGAGCCGGGATCGCCCTGCTGCTCGTCTGCCTGGTGGCCGGCCTCACCTGGTTCGGGCACCTGGGCCGGTCGGTGTTCGCCTGGATGACCGCGACGTTCATCGCCGTGGCGCTGGTGATCTTCGCCGCCGGGTTCCTCGCCCCCCACACGCGGGTGTTCGACCCGCAGCCGGTCACCGATGGGTCGGCGGGCTTCCTCACCGTGCTGCTGGCCTTCCCGGTGGCGATGGCGCTGGCCACCGGGGTGGAGGCGCCGTCCTCGGCCATCGCCCAGCTCGGCCAGCTCGACGACCGCGGCCGCGAGCGGTTCGGTCGGGTCACGCTCTGGCTCACGTTCGTGGTGGAGGGATCGCTCACCGCGTTCATCGCGGTGCTGGCCGTCCACCTCCACGTGGGGATTCCCGGGCACGACAGCACCCTGATCGCCGACGTGGCCGAGGCCTCCGTGGGACGGGGCGCCCTGTTCGCCCTGTTCCAGCTCACCAGCTCGCTGCTC
>DASQQQ010000188.1:0-4044 GCA_035643355.1 Actinomycetota bacterium
GACCGCGGCGGCGCCGAGCGAGGCCCGCCGGTCCGGGTCCTTGAGCAGCGAGGTGATCGCCTCCCCCAGGGCCAGGGGGTCGCCCGGAGGGACCAGGACCCCGGAGAGGCCGTCCTCGATCTGCTCGGTGGCGCCGCCCAGGTCGGTGGCGATCACCGGCCGACCCAGGGCCATCCCCTGCAGGACCACGCCGGGGAACGGATCGGGGTGGGTCGAGCAGTGCGCGATCAGGTCGGCCGCGGCCATCACCTGCGGAACGTCGTCCCGGTAGCCGGCGAAGGTCACGGCCTCGGCCACGCCGAGCTGGGCCGGCAGTCGCCGGAGCCGCTCCGCGTATCGACGATGGTGCTCGCCCTCCATCTCCCCGCCCACGATCAGGAAGCGGGTCCCCGGGAACGACCCGAGCACCCGGGGGACGGCCCGGACCAGGACCTCGTGCCCCTTGGGCTCGACCAGCTTGGAGACCAGGACCACCAGCGAGCCGTCGGCGGGCACCCCGAGCTCGGCCCGGACCGATGCGCCGTCCACGCCCGGATGGAAGGTCCGGGGATCGGGCCCGGCATCGTGGATCACCGAGACCTTCCGGGTCGGCACGCCCTGTTCGATGAACACGTGCTGCCGCACCGACCCCGAGACCACCACCACCCGGCTGGCCAGGCCGGCCGCCACCCGGGGCAGGGTCCTGCGGAGCGGAGCGGGCCAGGACGAGATGTCGGCCCGGACGTGCCAGACGCAGGGGACGCCGGCCAGGCGGGCCGCGAGCCCCGCGTAGACGTCCAGGATCTCGTTGGCGTGGACGAGGGCCACGCCCTCCCGACGGATGATCCGGGCCAGGGCGCGGGCGCTGCGGATGGTCTGCACCACGTCGCCCGCGTACTGCAGCGGGGCCCTCCCCCGCCGGGGACGGGGCAGGGACAGGAGGTGCGTGGGGATCCGGGTCCCGGCCCCCGCGGAGCCGGTCCCTCGGGACAGGGCCAGGACGGAGCCGAACCCTCGGTCGCCGATCTCGGTGGTCATCTGCACCAGCCACCGGAAGGCGCCGCCGTGCGTGTCGGGATCAGCCGAGGTGTAGAGGATCGTGGGCGTTCCGTCGTTCATGCTCGAGCCTCCGCGCGCGCGGGGGCCGGCCCGCGCACCCGGTACAGCCCCCGGTACGCCACCACCGCCTGCGGCAACGCGAACGGGGACCCCGCGAACCGCTCCTGCACCCGCTCACGCTCGCGCGGCATCCGCAGGGCCGCCCGCAGGTGCTCCACGTGGGCCTCCACGTCGTCGGGGGGCGCGACCAGGATCGATCCGGGGAAGTGGGGGGAGATCTCGAGCATGGGCGGGATGTCGCTGGACACGATCGGCAGGCCGGCGGCCAGCGCCTCCAGGGGCGACCCGGGCAGGCCCTCCCAGGCCGAGGGGAAGAAGAAGACGTCGGAGGCCAGCAGCAGCCGGGGGACGTCGGGGCGATTCTCCACGATCGCGCAGGCATCGCGCAGGCCCAGGCGATCGACGAGCTCCTCGATCCGGTCCCGGAGCTTGCCGCCCCCCACCAGCAGCAGCCGGACCCGGGGGTCCTCCTCGCGCAGGCGCCGGATCGCCTCCAGGATCACCGGGTGGTTCTTCTGGGTGGACAGCCGCCCCACGTTCACCACGATCCGGGCGTCGTCCGGCCAGCCGAACTCCCGCCGGACGCCCACCCGATCCTCGGGTCGGCGGAAGGGGCCCAGGTCGGTGCCGTTGTAGACCACCCGGCAGTCCCGCCGGGCCTGCCACCGCCCCGGCAGCACGCTGTCCAGCGCGCTGGCGGACACGGCGATCACGTTCGTGGCGTACCGGCTCGTGAGGGTCCGCATCGACCACAGGAACACCCGGTTCGCCAGGACCAGGCGGACCCAGCGCTTCCGCGCGGTCTGCCCCGCATCGCCCACCGAGTTGTGGATCGCCACGATGCGCACCGGCACGCGGCACAGCGCGGCCAGCCACACCACGATCCCGCTCAGGAACTGCGGCTCGGTGTGGACCACGTCGTAGCGGCCGCGCCGGAGCAGCCTGGGGAACGCAACCAGGAAGCGGGGGGAGCGGATCGAGACCCGGTGGACGGACCCGCCCGCCTCGGCCACGTCCGGGCTGACCTCGTCCGGGCCGAGGTCCAGGGAACAGAAGGCGAACTGCACCAGCCGGTCGCGACGCAGCTCGCGCAGGACCTCCAGGGTCCGCAGCTGCGCCCCGGCCCGCTCGAAGCTCCCGAACACGCAGAGCACCCGCCGCGGGCGCGTCGCATCCGCCACCGCGCCGACCGCCCCTCCGGAGCGACGAGGATCGGTCCCGGCCGACCCCAGGCTCATCGGTGCAGCACCGTGATCGGTCCGGGTGGGGTCGGTTGCTCCGAGCGTCTCCACCGCCGCACCGTGAGCACGGCCGGGACCACGAACACCAGGACGGCGCCCCAGGCGATCGCGCGCACGACCGAGGAGGAGGAGTTCCGCACCCACAGCAGGGTCTCCATCATCACGATCAGGGTGAAGGCCAGCACGCGGGGATCGTGCACCCGGCGGGTCATGGCGCCCCACAGGCGGATCAGCAGCCACCCGAACAGCAGGTACAGGCCGATCACCCCGACGGCGCCGAACTGCAGGTACCCCTCGGCCACCTGCAGGTAGCCCGGACCGGCGTTGCGCCCGGGGTGGAGCAGGAGCAGCACCCACTGGCTCGGCGGGAGACGGTTCACCTCGGCGCCGAAGAAGGGGAACAGGACCGAGCGGAACGGGATCGCCACCACCATGGAGCTCAGGTAGTCGCTGCCGTGGTGGTAGTCCTCGTGCTGCGGCACCTGGGCCACCGTGGCCATGAGCGTCTGGTAGGGGCTGGACATCGAGGTGAAGAAGCCGGTGATGGGTCCCTCGCCGTAGGTGTTGGTGACGTCCACCTGGTTGGTGGCCGCGCTCCCGATCGCGGTGCCCGTCCACTCGGAGATCGGCAGCTGTCGCAGGTTCAGGATGGTGGGGATCAGGAACGCGATCAGCAGCCCCACGGCCAGGCTCTTGCCCAGGCCGATCCTGGCCCCCACCAGGTACAGCCCCGAGGCCACGATGGCCATGGTGGCGATGGGGCCGCCGCGATCGCCCACCGCCAGCATCACCAGGACGAACGGCGCCGCGAGCACCAGGACCAGCGCCCGGGACCGGCGGTCGCGGGCGGTCGCGGTGAGGATCAGCAGGGACCAGGGGAGCAGGTGCGCCATGAACACGCCCACGAACCCGACGATGGCGCCGCTCCGCTTCGCCTCGTGGTAGGCGGCGTAGCCGCCGGACAGCGCGTAGCTGAGGGTCCCCCCCGAGATCGTGGAGTAGGCCACGAACAGGAAGCCCACGCCGTACAACCCGAACCCAACCCCACGCAGCACCCGGGTGGTGGCGCTGGGTGAGGGCGGCCGCCCTTCCTCCTCGGTCGCCGCGGGCGCATCGGCCGGCAGGCGGACGTGGATCAGCACCGCCCCCAGGAGGAAGGAGGAGAACGCCAGCATGATCACCGGCATCGCCGCGAGCACGGCCGGGTAGTCCACCACCTCCCACAAGCGGAAGGCCCGCTCCCCCTGGAGCAGGTAGAGGATCAGGGGGCTGCACGTGAACAGGAACGTGACCGCCAGGAACAGCGAAGGGAACGAGAGCAGGTGCAGCTTGTGCACGTACAGGACCAGGGCGATGGCCACCAGGCAGAACACCACGGTGGTCAGCGCGGAGATCCGCAGGTCGGGCAGGGGCAACGGCTCGCCGTTCGCCACCAGCAGGGCCAGGCCCAGGGTGGCCGGAACCGCCAGGAACAGGAGCACGATCCGCAGCTGCTCCCGGTAGGCCAGGTCCTTCCTCCGGCGGTCGGCGCGGGAGGGAAGGAACGTGGTCGCCATCTCGCCGTCAGGTGACCGTGAAGTCCGTCGAGCTGGTGGCCGCGCCCAGGGCGTCCTTCACCTTAATCGGCCCGGTGGTCGTGTTGGGCACGGTCGCGGTGATCTGGCTGTCCGAGTCGATGGTGAAGGCGGCCTTGACCCCGTTGAAC
>DASQQQ010000189.1:0-5647 GCA_035643355.1 Actinomycetota bacterium
ACCTGGGCACCTCGGGGTTCGCCTACGATGGCTGGAAGCACGGCGTGTTCTACCCGGAGAGCCTGAAGAACGCCGACATGCTCGCCTACTACGCGAGCCGGTTCCGCTCGGTTGAGGTGAACTACACGTTCCGTCGGTTCCCCTCCGAGAAGACCCTCACCACCTGGCGAGCGGCCACGCCCGAGGGCTTCGCCTTCACGCTGAAGGCGAACCAGCGGATCACCCACGTCAAGCGGCTGGCCGACGCGGATGAGGACGTGAGCACGTTCCTGAACCGGGCCCGGCTCCTGGGCGACCGCCTGGGCACGGTGCTGTTCCAGTGCCCGCCCTCGCTCAGGTACGACCGGCAGCTGATCGAGCGGTTCGTGGGGGGGCTCCCCCCGGACGTCCGCGCGGTGATGGAGTTCCGACACGGGTCGTGGGTCGAGGCTCGCGACTTCCTACACGAGCAGGGCATCGCCTGGTGCGTGGCCGAGACCGACGACCGTGATCCCGGACCCGAGGACCTCTCCTGGGAGCCGTACGGGTACCTGCGCCTGCGGAAGACCTCCTACGAGCACGATGAGCTGCGGAGCTGGGCCGGGCGCATCGGCCCCGCGCTCGGATCGGGCGCCGACGTCTACTGCTACTTCAAGCACGAGGACGAGGGTCTGAGCCCACGGCTCGCCGAGCGCCTGGACGCCCTGATCCGGTAACGCCTCGCGGACCGTGCGCCTAGGGGCGCACGCGGGCGATGAGCGCGCCCCTCACCTCCTCGATCTGCGAGGGCTCGATCACCTTGCGACCGAGCTCGTCCCGCACGTAGAAGGCGTCGATGACCCGACCGGCGTACGTGGCGACCTTGGCCAGGTGCACGTCCAGGTGCAGCTCCGCCAGGGTCCTGGTCACGTCGAACAGCAGGCCGATGCGGTCGGGCGCGCCGACCTCGATCACGGTGAAGAGATCGGACACGCCGTTGTCCAGCGTCACGGTCACGGGCCTGTGCACCCGCGGCTCCGGGTAGAAGGCGCGCTTGCGCTCGACCCGGTACTCGAGCGACAGCCGACCCTCGATCGCGCGACGGAGCGTGGTGCGGAACTCCCGCCACCGATCCTCGCCGACCTCCGGCTCGAAGACCCCCTCCACCTCGAACACATCCACGGCGGACCCGTCTTGGGTGGTGAAGACCTGGGCCGTGAGGATCGATAGGCCGGCCAGGGAGAGGGCCCCGGCGATCCACGACAGCAGGCCGGGGCGGTCGGCGGCCACCACCGTGACCGCGTAGGTGCCGGGACGCGAGCCCGGGAGCGCCAGCGTGCGGACCTCCGCCGCCCCTACGGGCGAGGCCACCAGCGGGTAGTGCTCGACGATCCGCTCCAGCGGTACGCTCAGGAAGTAGCTCCGAGGCATCCGCAGCAGGAACCGGTCGATCGCCACGGGTTCCTCCTCCGCCAACCGCTCCCGGAGCGCGTCGGCCCGCACGGTCAGTCGCTCGGCGGTCTCGGGTCCCACGTCGCCCCGTTCCAGGACCCGCTGGACCTTGGACACCAGCTCGCGGATCAGCGTGGCGCGCCACGGGGTCCATGCGGCCGGCCCGGTGGCACCGGCGTCGGCCACCGCGAGCAGGTACAGGGCGGCCAGACGCTCCGGCGTCCCGATCCGGGCCGCCACGTCCAGGATCAGGTCGTCGTCCTCCAGGTCCCGCCGGGTGGCCGTGTCGGAGAGCAGCAGGTGCTCGGCCACCAGGAACCACGCCAGATCCCGCGTGGCGGGCGGGAGGTCCATCCGGTCCAGGGCCGTGGCCGCCACCCGCGCCCCCACCGGCACGTGCGACCCCTGCCCCGACTTCCCGATGTCGTGCAGGAACGCGCCCAGCAGCAGCGCGTCGCGATCGGTGACCGCCGCCGCCGCCTCGACCACCAGCGGCTCCGAGGGCGGCTCCGGGCCGACCAGCTCGGCCATCCCCGCCAGCGCCTGGAGCAGATGGACGTCCACCGTGTAGCGGTGGTAGGGATCGCGCTGGGGCCGGCAACGGACCGGCCCCCACTCGGGCAGGAACCGGACCAACAGGCCGATGCGGTCCATCGCCTCCAGAGCCCGGACCCCATCCCTGCCCGAGCGCAGGATCTGCAGGAACCGGTCCAGCACCGGCGCCGTCCAGGCGATCGGCTCCGGGAGCCGAACCGCGTCGATCCGGTCCAGCTCCGAGGCACCCAGCACGCCGCCCTCGGCGGCGGCCAGCGCGAACACCGACAGGACGCCTTCGGGCGTGGGCTCGAGGCGCCGATCGCTCGCCCCGCCCCGCAGGAACCGCCCGAACGCGGCCCGGCGCACGTGCTCCACCTGACGCGCGTGCTCGAACACCGTTCGCATCAACCCATCCACCGCACGCAGCCCCGGCTCGTCCTCGAAGCCCATGGCCCGGGCCACCGGGGGTTGGTGATCCAGCAGCAGCCGGTCGGTGGGGCGCCCCGTCTCCAGGTGCAGGGCGCTCCGGACCCGGACCAGGAACTCCCACGCCGCTTCCACGGCCAGCCGCTCCGCGTCCCGGACCAACCCCTGGGACATCAAGCCGGCCAGACCGGGATGGTCGGCCACGGCCACCGCCAGCCATCCGAGGGAGTGGACGTCCCGCAGCCCCCCGGCTCCTTCCTTCAGCTCAGGCTCCAGCAGCCAGGAGACGGACCCGTGGCGCTCGCGGCGACTCCGGGCCTCGTCCCGAAGCTCGAGCGCGAACGCTCGCGGAGACTCGCGGACCGATCGGACCAGTCCCTCGTGGACCTCGTCCCACAGCGAGCTCGAGCCCGCCACGATCCGTCCCTCCAGCATGGCCGTCAGCGCGTCGACGCGCTCCCGCGCTACCTCCAGGCACTCCCCGGGCGTCCGGACCGCGTGCCCCACGGTGAGCCCCGCGTCCCACAGCGGGTACAGGAGGCCCTCGGTCAGCGATGCGACCTCGTCGCCAGCGCGGGCCGAGTGGAGGATCAGCAGGTCCAGGTCCGATCCCGGTGCCAGCTCGGATCGTCCGTAGCCCCCTTGGGCGACCAGCGCGAGCCCCTCACCCGCGACATCCATGAACAGGTCGCGGAGGCACGCGTCGACCAGCGCGGCCCGCCGCGAGGCCGACCACCGGCCGTGGTGGCCGGTCGAGTAGGCCCGGTCCGGGGACCGCAGCTCGTCCAGGAGCCGCTCCACGGGCGCGGCGTCCACCCGCATCTCCGCCCCGCGATCAGAGGGCGTCGGGGCCCATCTCCCCGGTGCGGATGCGGATCACCTGCTCGGCGGGCGTCACCCAGATCTTCCCGTCGCCGATCTTGCCGGTGCGAGCCGCCTTCATGACCCCCTCGACGACCTCTTGCACCTGGTCGTCGTCGCAGACCACCTCGACCTTCACCTTGGGCACGAAGTCCACCTGGTACTCCGCCCCCCGGTACACCTCCGTGTGGCCGCGCTGGCGGCCGAAGCCCTCGACCTCGGTGGTGGTGAGCCCGTGGACGCCGAGCTCCCGCAGCGTCTCCTTCACCTCGTCCAGCTTGAAGGGCTTCACGATGGCCACGACCAGCTTCACGGCACAGGACCTCCTCCAGGGCGGCCCCAGCTTAGCCAGCGGTGGGGCGCGAAGTGCTCAGCCGGCGGCGGCCTTCTTCCTCGGCGCCGTGGACTTCTTCTTCGCCGCCGACTTCTTGGCCCCCGACGGCTTGGCCGCGGACGGCGGCGTCTTCTTCTTGGCCGCCTCCACCGACGCCTTCAGCGCCTCCATCAGATCCACCACCCTGGAGGGCGCAGCCTCGGGCACCTCCTCGATCTCCTCGCCGGCGACCTTCTTGTCCACGATCTCCTGGAGGCCCTCGCGGTACTCGTCCCGGAACGACTCCGGGTTCCACGGCTCGGTGAGGTTCTCGATGAGCGTCTTGGCCATCTCGACCTCCTGAGGGCGGACCGTGCCGTCGGTGCTGAGGGTGTCGAAGTCGGCGGCCCGTACCTCGTCGGGCCAGTACATCGTCTCCAGGACGAAGACCTCGTCCTTGAACCGCAGCGCGGCGAGGTGCTCCTTGTCGCGGAAGGCCACCTTGGCGATCCCCACCTTGCTCTCGTCGCTCAGCGCCCGGCGGAGCAGCGAGTAAGCCTTGGCCCCCGTCTCCTCGGGCACGAGGTAGTAGGACTTCTTGAAGAGGATCGGGTCGATCTCGTCGAGGTCGACGAACTGCTGGATGTCGATGGCCCGGCTGGACTCCACCGGGACCTTGTCCAGGTCCTCGTCGGTCAGGACCACGTAGCGGTCCTTCTCGTACTCGAAGCCCTTCACGATGTGGTCGAAGGAGACCTCCTCCCCGTCCTTCTCGCACACGCGCTTGTACCGGATCCGGCCCATGTCCTCGTCGTGGAGCTGGTTGAAGCGAAGGGATTTCTCCTCGGTGGCGGGGAACACGGCCACCGGGATCGTGACCAGGCCGAAGGAGATGGCTCCCTTCCACATCGCTCTGGGTGGCATGGCATGACCTCCAGGGGTCGGTCGATCTCAGCCGAAAGGTCTTATCCTAGCGGCCCGGGGCCCCAAGAACGAGCAGGTGAGGGCCGTGATGGCTCTCCCGCGCGGCTACCATCGAGGGATGCCGGGGAAACGCAGATCCCGCTCGGGCCCCGCCTTCACCGTCGCCTTCCCCTCCACCCTGCCCGTCGAGCGGGGCGACGGCGACGCCTGGTGGACCGAGGTGGCGGGCCGCGAGCTCCGCCTGTCCAACCTGGACAAGGTCTTCTGGCCGGACGAGGGCTACACGAAGGGCGACCTGATCGCCTACTACTACAACGTCGCGGAGCTGATCCTCCCGCACCTGCTGGAACGGCCCCTCACGATGAAACGGATGCCGGACGGGCTGTCCGGGGGCTTCTTCTACGAGAAGAGCGCGCCCTCGCACACGCCCGAGTGGCTCCCTCGTTGCCGGGTCCGCTCCGAGGATGCCAAGGACGGCCTGATCGACTACCTGATGGTCGAGGACCTGGCCGGCCTGCTGTTCGTGGCCAACCTGGGGTGCATCGAGTTCCACCCCTTGCACTCGCGCTGCCCCTCGGTGGACTCTCCCGATTACCTGTTCTTCGACCTGGACCCCTTCGAGCCCATCACGTTCGGGGACGTCCTGGCCGTGGCCATGCACGTCAAGACCGCGCTGGACTCGCTCGGCGTGACCGGCTACCCGAAGACGAGCGGCGCCACCGGGATGCAGATCTACGTCCCCATCGACCCCGGCTACGGCTACCAGCAGGTCCGCGACCTGGTCGGCGCGGTGGGCCGCACGATCCAGCGGGCCGACCCCGAGCGCGTGACGATGGCCTGGCAGATCTCCCGCCGGGCCGGGAAGGTGTTCATCGATCACAACATGAACCGCTCCGGCGCGAACATCGCCGCCGTCTACTCCCTCCGGCCCGAGGCCGGGGCCACCGTCTCCACGCCGCTCACCTGGGACGAGGTCGAGGCCGGTGTGGCACCGGGGGACTTCACGATCGCCAGCGTGTGGAGCCGGTTCGCGCGCGTGGGCGATCTGTTCGAGGGGGTCCGCACGGAGCCCCAGGACCTGGGCTCGGTCCTCGATGCGTTCGCCCTGCCCTCGGACCGCGAGCACGGGAGTCCTCCGAGGACCTCGGAGGACGTGATCGGCCGCTCCCGGGATCC
>DASQQQ010000190.1:0-2978 GCA_035643355.1 Actinomycetota bacterium
GAACCTGCTCGTGGCCGATCCAGACGCGCTCGGCGAGCGTGCCGTTCGAAGCGGTGCCGTGGAGGTCGCGCCCATCCAAAATCAAGCCTATGGGCTCCGCCAGGGACGCTTCACCGACCCGTACGGGCACGTCTGGCTGATCGAACGCCCATTGGCCGGGGAAGGCGGGGCGTGGGGTCGGACATCCTGATCCACTCAGCCCGCACGGTGGTCCCCGCTTCTCATGAGGCGGTGAGAGATCTCGGATCAGCGATGCTGGAGGACCTGAAAGGGGTCGGAAACCAATCGTTCCGATCCTGGCGCCGGGCTCTGGATCATCGGGCGGTACTCCCGTGGTCTGCTACTTCATCCTGCGGCTGATCCTGAGGATCGGCTCACCTGATGATGCGACCGGGGCGCGAGGCGGAGATCCTCGTCTTCGCCAGCAGCTCGCGGCCTCGAAGCGAACCAGTCCCGGCCTGGCTGCGGCGCCGGGACCGGATGCCGATCGCGGGCCCTGTCGAGGATGATGCCGAGGGAGCGCTCCTGCCTGCGCCGCGAGACGCCCCCCACCGGCACCGCCCACGCCCACCGCGCCTGCGATCCTTACTCCCTTCTGCCATCGGGTGTCAGCTCACCATCTCTTGTCCGGTTCCCCGGGGACCCAAGCGGCACCTTGAGGTCGCCTCGATAGCCATGTCGGCGCCGGTTGAAAACTGACCCCCCTGGGCCGGTTGAATCCTGACCCCCTGGGCTTCCTTCCGGGACTCGAGGGCCCGGGGGGGTGAGCCTGGTCGGCGATCCGAGCCGACCAGGGGGAAGGAATGATCGACGTGCACCAGTGGGCAGAGATCAGGCGTCTGCACTTTGCCGAGGGGCTGGGCATCAAGGCGATCGTCAAACGCACCGGGGTCGCCAGGAACACCGTGCGGGCGGCGATCCGGTCACAGGAACCACCCGCGTACCGCCGTCCTGCTCGTTCCTCAAAGCTCGATCCTTTCAAGGGGGAGATCGTGTCGCTGCTGAAGGACGACGAGGACATCCCCGGCAAGCGCGTGCTCGAGATCTTGCAGGGGCTCGGGTACGACGGAGGCAAGTCGATCCTCAACGAGCATCTCGCCCAGGTCCGGCCGCTGTTTCACAAACCCCGGATCTACCAGCGCACGCTCTACCTCCCGGGACGGATCGGCCAGTGGGACCTGTGGGAGCCACCATTTGCGATCCCCGTGGGCTACGGCCAGGCCCGCCGCGGCTACGTGCTGACCGGTGTCCTTGGCTACTCCAGGGTGGGCGCCGGTGCCCTGGTGTTCTCCAAGTCCGCGCCCGATCTGCTCTGGGCGATGGATCGGTGCCTTGGCCAGCTCGGCGGGGTGCCCCGCGTAGCCGTGTTCGACCGGGAGGGAGCGCTGTGCGCGGACAAGACGGCCCGGCATCCCCATCCGACCGAGCCGCTCGCTCGCTTCGCCGGCCACTTCGGGTTCGGGGTGCACTTTCGCCCCGGAGCAGACCCCGAGGGAAAGGGCGTGGTGGAGCGGCTGCACGGGTACCTGGAGACTTCGTTCGTCCCCGGGCGACGCTTCACCTCACCCGAGGATTTCCAGACCAAGCTCGATGCCTGGTTCGCCGAGGTCGCCAACGTCCGGCTCCACAGCACGATCCGGTGCCGCCCGATCGACCGGTTGGCGGAGGATCGATCGGCGACGCTGCCGCTCCCCGCCCGGTCGCCCGATCTCACCTGGCGCTTCCACGCCCCCGTCCATCCCGACCCCTACGTCCGGGTGGACACCAACGACTACTCGGTGCATCCGGATGCGGTCGGGCTGGTGGTGGAGGTCAGGGTCACTCACCACGACGTCACGGCCGTGACCAAGGACGGCCGGGTGGTGGCGCACCACACCCGTTCCCTCGCCCCGCACCGCACGATCACCGCGGCCGAACACGGCCGGGCCATCCGGCAGCTGCGAGAAGGAACCGCCAGCAGGTCCGAACCGCTCGTGGAGATCCGCGACCTCGGCTCCTACGACCGGCTGTTGGGCCTGCAGGCCCCAGAGCTGCCCGGTCTGTCGGTCCAGGGCGCTCCCGAAAACGGCTCACCGGGCCTCCCAGAGCCCGGTTTGGAAGCGGGGACGGCCAGATGAGCGCCAAGGCGGAACTTGCCCACCTGTTCCGAGCCCTGAAGGCCCCGGCTGCCGCGGCCGCGCTGCCCGAGCTCACCAAGCGAGCCCGTGACGGCTCCTGGTCCTACGAGCGCTTCGCCGAGGAGCTGCTCGGGGCCGAGCACCTGGCCCGGTCGGCGCACGGAGGCGAGGCCAGGATCCGACAGGCGCGCTTTCCCGGGCGCAAGTCCCTTGACGAGTTCGACTTCAGCTTCCAAAAGTCTGTCTCCCGCCAGGTGCTGGCCCACCTTTCGCAGCTCGACTTCCTTGCCGAGGCAGGCAACGTGGTGTTCCTCGGCCCGCCGGGCACCGGCAAGACCCACCTGTCGATCGCGCTTGGGATCCGGGCCTGCCTTGCCGGACACCGGGTGGCCTTCGCCACCGCCACGGAGTGGGTGGCTCGCCTGGCCGACGCCCACCGGCAGGGACGGCTGGAGGCCGAGCTCCGGAGGCTGCAGCGGATCCCGCTGGTGGTGGTCGATGAGATCGGCTACATCCCGTTCGACCCCGAGGCCGCCAACGTGATGTTCATGCTGGTGTCCTCGCGCTACGAGCGGGCCTCGGTGATCGTGACCTCGAACAAGCCGTTCTCCGCGTGGGGAGAGATCTTCGGGGACGCCGTGGTGGCCGCGGCCATGGTCGACCGCTTGGTGCACCACGCCGAGGTCATCTCGCTGAGAGGTGACAGCTACCGGCTGAAGGACCGAGACCTGGGAAGGGTGGTGAGGCCTACGGCTGAACGTGTCGGGTAGGGGGGTCAGCTTTCGGCCGGCCTCAAGGGGTCAGTTTTCGAGCGGCGTTGACAACGGGATCGAGGCGATCCGCGTCGCAACCCTCATGGGC
>DASQQQ010000191.1:0-2282 GCA_035643355.1 Actinomycetota bacterium
CCGCCGGCGTCGCCACGACCAGGTCGCCGACCGGAGCAGCCTCGGCCAATCCGGCCGCCTCCTGGGCGAGGTCGCGACGGGCCTCCTCGGCGGACTCCGGTCGCAGCTCGCGCTCCTTCTCGGTCATCGAGGCCACCCAGCCGTCCAGGCCCGGGGGCACGGCGCGGTTGCGGAGCGAGGGCCTCGGCACGCGCTCGCGCACGTGCTTGTAGGCGATGGAGAGCGTGGTCTCGCCGCCGAAGGGGACACTGCCCGTGAGCAGCTCGTAGGCCACGATGCCCAGCGAGTACAGGTCGGTGCGGGGATCGGCCGGCTCGCCCTGCAGCTGCTCGGGCGCCAGGTACTGCACGGTTCCGGTGACCGAGCCGGCGTACGTGGCGCGGGCATCGGCGTAGGCCCGAGCCAGGCCGAAGTCCGTGACCTTGGCCACGCCTTCGGGGGTCACCAGGACGTTCTCCGGCTTCACATCACGGTGGACGATGCCCTTTCGGTGGGCGTGCCCGAGGGCGCCGAGGACCTGGAGCAGCACGTCGGCGGTCTGGGCGGGGGCGAGCAGGCCCTCGGCGTTCAGGAGCTCGCGCAGGCTCTGTCCCCGGACCAACTCCATCACCATGTAGTAGACGCCGTCCACCGCCCCCCAGTCGTGGACGGCCACGATGTTCGGATGGGACAGGGCTCCCGCCGCCCGGGCCTCGCGCCGGAAGCGATCGATGAACCCGGGATCGCCGGCCAGGCTCCGGTGCAGGACCTTGATGGCGACCTCCCGGGCCAGCACGGCGTCGTGGGCCAGGAAGACCTCGCCCATGCCCCCGGCGGCGAGCGGCCGCACGACGTGGTACCGACCGTCGAGGGTGGTTAGGCTCATCCCATGGTCGGGTAAGCGGACGACCGGGTCGGGTTCGGTGCGGCTGGACGTGACGGAACCTCCGCTCGCGCGTGCTGTGAGGGGCCGGGGAAGCGTCCGGGCAACATCCTAGCGTGCGTCGGAGGTGAGATGGCCGAAGCACCACGGCAAGCTTCCGAGGACGAGATCCTTCAGGAGGGGTTCGCCCGGATCGAGGCGGCGGTCGAAGCCGGCGACACCGACCTGTCCAAGCTCGGGTTCTGGAAGCTGGTGCGTCGGGTCAAGGTGGATCCCCTGCTGTCGCAGCGGTGGGCCGACGTCGTCGGACGGATCGACGACAAGGCCTTCCGCGCCGCGGTGCGCCCGCGGTTCCCGATCTGGTTCGGGAACGGGGTGCTGGCGCTCGGCACCCTGGCCGGCGGCGGCGCCCTGTCGGTGGCCGTGGTGGCGGAGGACCCGACCGTGTCGGGCGGGGCGCTGGTGGCGGCGGGGGTGATCTGGGCGGTCTCCCTGCACGACCTCGCGCACTGGGTGACGGGCCGGTTGGCCGGGATGCGGTTCTCGAGCTACTTCCTGGGCGGGATGTTGCCCGTCCCCCTGTACCCGGGGTTGAAGAGCGACTACGCGAGCTACCTGCGCGCCGACCCTCGGGCCCGGGTCTGGATGCACGCTTCAGGCGCGCTGGCCACCAAGGTGGCCCCGTTCGTTCCGCTGACCGTTTGGAAGCTCACCGCCGCCCCGCGGTGGGCGGCCCTGACGCTCGCCGGCGTGGGCGTGCTGCAGATCGTGACCGACATCCTGTTCTCCACCAGGAAGAGCGACTGGAAGAAGGTCCGACGCGAGCGGGCCATCGCTCGCGCCCGCGCCTGAGGGGGGCGCTCGACGAGGGCGGACCCCGGCCGCCCTCGGCTAAGGTTCCTGGCGCCCGCGCCTATACTTGCGCCTCGAAGATCGGGGAGCTCGGGCCACCGGGCTGAGAGGCCGGCAGACCGCGCCGGCGACCCGCCGAACCTGATCCGGGTAATGCCGGCGGAGGGAGGCCGATGGATCGAAGAGCGCTCGCTCTCGGGGTGTACGTGGTCACCTCGGGCGACCTGGTGAAGGGCCGCGGGCATCGGGAGGTGGCGCTCGCCGCGATCGAGGGTGGGGCCACAGCCGTGCAGCTCCGGGCCCCCGAGCTCGAGGACCCTTCCCTGCTGCCCCTCGCCACCGAGCTCGCTCGAGCCTGCCGTGAGGCCGGGGTGCTCCTCCTGGTGAACGATCGGCTGGACGTCGCCAGGCAGAGCGGGGCCCACGGCGTCCACCTGGGACAGGAGGACGAGCTGGAGGGCGCGCGGGAGCGGCTGGGGCCCGACCGGGTCCTCGGGATCAGCGTGACGTCTCCGCCCGAGGCCCTTGCGGCGGAGGGAACCGGCGCCGACTACCTGGGGGTCACGGT
>DASQQQ010000192.1:0-3391 GCA_035643355.1 Actinomycetota bacterium
ATGCTCGCGGGCCACCAGAGTCAGGAGGCGTTCGGCGAGCGCCCGCCAGCGCCCCACATAGGCGGTGGCGGAGGAGCCATGGAGGACCCGAGGGATCTGGGTCTCGAGCTCGGCGATGAGCTCGCCGGCGATCCCCTCCAGCCGTTCCAGAGCCAGGGCGGGGCGCTTGAGATCGAGAACGGTGACCGCCATGATCCGAGCCTACCGCAAGCGAAGGCAAGCGCAAGCGGAACGCAAGCTGACTCGGAGCTTCAGACCGCGGCCGTCAGGCGCTCGCGGAGCTCGGCGCGGACCACCTTCCCCACCGGGTTGCGGGGGATCCGGTCCAGCAGTACGACCGACCCGAGCAGGCCCCGCTCGTTCAGGTGCTCGCGTCCGAACCGGGCCAGGTCTCCAGCGTCGGCGTTCGACCCTGCGCGCAGGACCACGCCCGCGGCGGCCACCTGCCCGGTCCCCTGGTCTGGCACGCCGACGGCGGCGCACTCGGCCACGTCCGGGTGCTCCAGCAGGACCTTCTCGATCTCGTAGGGGTGGACGGTCCGTCCCATCCACGCGAAGGCGTCCGCCATGCGGCCCACCACGTACAGGAAGCCCTCCTCGTCCAGCGATCCCGCGTCACCGGTCCGCAACCAGCCGTCGGCGATGAGCGCGTGGGCCGTGGCCTCCGGACGGTGCCAGTAGCCCTGCATCACGTTCGGGCCGCGGACCAGGATCTCGCCGATCGATCCGGCGGGGACCTCGGCGCGGTCGCCGTCCACCACCCGGACGTCGCACAGCGGCACCGGGGGGCCGGCCGAGCCCACGGTGCGGAGCAGATCCCCGCTCAGCACGCTCACCACGGGGGAGGCCTCCGTGAGCCCGTACCCCTGGCTGAGCGGCAGCCCTCGCTCCAGGTAGGTCCGGATGAGCGGCTCGGGGACGGTCGTCCCTCCTGTCATGCACAGCCGCACGCTGGACAGGTCGGCGCGCTCCCACCGAGGGTGCTGGGGCAACCCTCGGAGGATCTCCGGCCCGGCGAACACCAGGGTGATGCGGTGTCGTTCGATCAGGTCCAGGACAGCGTCCGGGTCCGGGCCGGCCGTCAGGACCACGGTGCCGCCCATGAACAGCGTCTCCAGGACGGTGACGCCGAGGCCGCCCATCCGGAACAGCGGGGCCGTGGCCAGGGCGACGTCGGCGCCGGTGATATCGGCGATCCCGATCATGTTCACCACGTTCCACGTCAGGTTGGCGTGGGTCAGCATCACGCCCTTGGGCCGTCCCGTGGTGCCCGAGGTGTAAGGCAGGATCGCCAAGTCCTCCAACCCCACCGTTCGCTCCGGCGGCCGGACCGAGCCCTGGATGAGGTGCTCGTACGCTCGGCCGCCGTGGGAGCCGTCCAGCGAGACCCGCTCCCCCTCCGCCAGGCCGATCCCGGGGGGTCCGGGCGCATGGATCACGAGCCGGCATCCGGCGTCCTGCATCTCGAAGGCCGCCACCTCATCGTCCAGCCCGGGATTCACCGGGACCAACACCGCGCCGGCCCGGGCCACCGCGAACAGCGTCTCGAGGAAGGACGGGTGGTTGGGGCCGACGTAGGCCACGCGGTCCCCAGGCTCGACGCCCAGTTGGATCAACGCGGCGGTCAAGGAGGCGATGCGCCGGTCCAGCTCAGCGTAGGACCAGGATCGGTCCTCGAAGACCAGCGCGGTCCGGGCCGGATCGATGCGGGCACGGCGACCGATCCACGAGCCGATGCCGAAGTCCCCCATCGGTTGCTCCTATGTCAAGCCGCCGGCGCCATCGTGGTGGCGGCGGGCTGATCCATCGAAGTCATCGTCTTGAACACCGTCCTGGTGATGCATCGCTTCAGGGCACGCAGAGCCTCGGTCTTGCTCATTCCTTCGGCACGCTTCCTGGCCAGGTAGTCGATCGCGGGTTGGTGGATCCGCAGCTGGGTCACGGCGATCCGGTGGATCGCGGCGTTCAGCTGGCGGTTGCCGCGACGGTTGAACCGGTGACGATGGCTGGCTCCTGAGGCCACCGGCAGCGGTGCGGTCCCCGCGTAGCGGGCGTAGTGGCCCTCGGTCGGGAACCGGGCGACCTGCGCGGTCTCGGCCACGATCTTGGCAGCCGTGAGCGCCCCGCAGCCGGGGATCTGCAGCAGGGCCCCGGCGTGGCGCTTGGCGAGCGAGGTGATCTCGCCCTCGAGCTCCTTGGCGCGAGCGGTGATCTCGCGGCACCGAACGATCAGCTCCAGGCAGATCTTGAGCGCGGTGGTCGCCTCCATCGCCTGCAGGTCTGCGGCCAGACGATCCAGCACCACGAAGCGGTCCAGGCTGCGAAGCGGCGGGGCCAGGTCAGGGTCCAGGTCGTGCAGAAGCCACCGGAGCTTGGAGATCCGCTCGGTTCGCTCGTTGACGAGCGATTCCCGGTGCGCCACAAGCAGATCCAGGTCCCGCTCGATCCCAGCGAGGGTGGCCACCGGGAGCTCGGGGTGCGCCAGAGCCGCCCGCGCCACCGCCTCGGCGTCGATCGGATCGGACTTGCCCCGGACCCGGTCGGCCCGGCGGGCCTGGAACATCATCGCCGGCGGGACACGCACGGAGCCCTCGCCGCGGGCGATCAGGTGCCGCTCCAGGGCCCCGGAGACGTGACGGCCGTCCTCGACGGCGAAGCCGCGTTCCTCATCCAGGCCCCGGGCCCAGCTGAGCAGGCGTTCGAACCCCCTGCTCCGGGCTCGGACCGTGAGCTCGCCGACCTTGCGGCCGGTCGCCCCGTCGATCGCGACGGCGGTGTGGGTCTGTTTGTGCGGGTCGATCCCCACTACGATCACTCCTGGTCCCCTTTCGGACGCACACACCGGATGGCAGGACCACCGGCGGACACGCCTCAGTGGGGCTGAGAGCAAGCTCCTATCAAGTCACGCCGGCAGGCCTTCGCCGACGGCGGGCGGCAGAACCGATGCAGGTCATCCCGCACCGCGGGAGACACGCAGGCTATGAGCCAGCCCGCCGTCTGGCGGAGGCTATCCCGAGACGGTCTCGGGATCTCGCTGCGCGTGCATCCTGACACTGAGTCGTCAGGCTACCCTCCATCGCCGGGGCCGCCGGTCCACGGGTCGGAGCCGCGACCGTCGTTCCTGACGCCCACAGGCCCTACGATTCCAACTTCTCACGACCTAGGAGGGAACATGGCGGAAGGCAGGCTCGTGCGGGAGACGGGCGGCACGGGTCTGGGTCTATCCATCGTGAAGCACATCGTGGAGAACCACGGTGGCGAGATCGACGTCGCCAGCGAGCTCGGCCGCGGCACCACCGTCACGGTGACCATCCCCGCCCGCGCCTGAGCGCGTGGACGACCCCACCGAGGGCGCTCCGGCGCCCGCACCGCCCGGTGCCCGGCGTCCGGA
>DASQQQ010000193.1:0-7008 GCA_035643355.1 Actinomycetota bacterium
GAGTGCGCCCACCGTGGAGGTGGGGGCGTGCACCTCGTACCCGACACCGTGGACGTCGATCACCGCGCGGTCAACGGCCTTGGCGGCCACCGCGCCCTGCAGGAAGGCGATCATCGCGCCACCGCACGGGCCGCCCGCCGCAGGCGCGCCTGTTGGAGATGGCAGACCGCCACGGCCACCGCGTCGGCGGCGTCGACCTGCGGGGGAACGCCTTCCACGCGGTGCGCGTTCGCGAGGGCGTGCCGAACGCGGTCCTTGCCCGCGCCACCCATCCCGGTGACCGCCACCTTGACCTCGGCCGGGAGGTACTCCTCCACCGGCACGCCGGCCTGGGCCGCGGCCAGCAGGATCACGCCGGTGGCGCGAGCCACGGCCATCGCGCTGGTCTGGTTGCGGCCCCACATCACGCGCTCCACCGCGAGCTCGCGCGGGCGATGCTGGGCGATGGCCTGGGCCAGGGCCCGGTGCAGGCGCCACAGCCGGGACGGCTCGTCCTGGTCGGCGGGGGTCCGGATGGTCTCCGCCCACCGCACCCGGATGCGACCCCCGGCACGGGTCACCGCGGCCACGCCCGTGGAGGCCACGCCCGGGTCCACGCCCAGCACGCACGGCTCGAACATGTGTTCAGTCTAGGGCCCGGGGTGGGGCCGGGCAACGACACTACGGCGCGGCGATCTTCCACAGCCCTCGCCCGTGGGTGACGGCCACCAGGAAGCTCCCGTCCGGCGCTATCGCCAGGCTGTTCAGGGCCGCGTTCGGCAGGCCGCCCCCCAGCCGCGACCAGGTGTCGTCCGAGGTCAGGGCCGATGTGAAGACCCCCAGATCCGTGGCCAGCACGAGGTGGTCCCCCACCACCTCGACGTCGGCGGCCGGCACGTCGGGCAGGTTGCCGGTGATGCCGGTCCAGGTGGCGCCGCCGTCGGTGGACTCGAACACGTGGCCCACCCCTCCGCCGTCGATCCACCGACGCGAGTAGCCGCCGTAGGCCACGAACACGTGCTGAGGGTCGCCAGGCTCGAGGGCCAGCCCGGTGATGTACCGCTGCGGGAGCGGATCGCCCCCGTTCCCCGAGCCGTCCACCACCCGCTGCCACGAGCCGCCGGCGTTGGTGTCGATCCCCGACTCGAAGTCGCCCGGGTTGCACCGGTCGGCCCCGCCGCACCAGCCCGCGTAGACCGTGGCGCCCTGGACCGCGAGCGCGGTGGTGCTGTTGCCGCTTCCCAGGTCGTGGCCGATCGTCCAGTCGCACCCCGACTCCGAGCACGTGGTGTTCCACCCCTCGGTGGTCTCCCACACGTCCTGCCCCCCGGCCACCCAGTGCTGGTCGGGCGACTCGGGGTCGGCCTCGAAGGGCGCGATGAACCGGGGGTTCGGATCGCACGGGGACGGCGTGTAGGTGAAGGCGGAGCACGAGGGCGAGATCTCCCGGAAGGCCAGGGTGTGCCCGTTCGAGGCCCCGCCGTTCGTGGTGAGCGCCATGTCCATGTCCGTGTACTCGACCACCGCGTTCTTGGGCTTGCTCGGATGAACGATCACGTCGCCGCCGTCACCGCCGAACGGAGAGACCTGCTGCGACGCCCCCGGCCTCAGCAGGCCGACGCCGTTGTCCTGCAACCCGCCCCAGTAGGTGTCCCCCCTCGCCGTCTGCCCCACGGCCGCGTGGTAGTACTGCAGCGTGTGGAGGGTGCGGTTCAGGTTGACCCATCCCCCGCGGGTGTGGCGCGAGCGCGGACGCCGGTACACCCCGCCGTCGTTGCCCACGTACACCACACCGGGCCCGAAGGCCACCGCGTGCTGGTCGGGGTGCGTGGTGTTCAGGCAGCTCGGGGAGCAGGGCAGCGTGAAGTTCCAGTAGGGACCGGCCGTGGTCCAGGTCCCGCCCCCGTTGGTGCTCTCGTAGACCTCCTCCAGGCCCACGTAGAGGTGGTTGCGGTCCGCCGGGTCCACCCCGATCGCCTGGTTGTACCAGGCCTGCACGCCGGGCGCGTAGGAGTTGCCGAACGGCGCCATGGCCGATCCGGACCCGGCCAGCTTCTGCCAGCCGGCCCGGCGCTCCCAGGGACCCCGGAGGTCGCCACTGGTGGAGCGGAAGATGCCGTACAGGGCCGAGGGCTCCGACAGCGCGTACTGCCACGACTCCACCAGCGCGTACAGGCGCGTGCCGTCGGCCGAGTAGGCGAAGCTGGCCCGTCCGATCTGCGAGGAGCGGAGCTTGCCCCGGGTCCGTACCCGGTGCCAGGTGCCCCTCGCGCCGCCCTTGGTCGACCGCCAGAACCCCGCGTAGTCGACCGACCCGGTCCGCCAGCCCAGCGCCGCGATCACCACGCGGCCGTTGGTCCGGGGGCGCACGGCCACGTCGTTCGCGAAGCGGAAGCCGTACGGGCCGGCCGTCCCGGGGGCGAGCACCCTCTGCCAGTGCGTCGACAGGTCGCCCCGGGACCGGTGTCGGTACACGCCGCCGGTGGTGGCCGCGAACACGAAGCCCCGGCCGAAGACCAGCGTCCCGATCATCTGGCCCTCGAGCTCGTGCCCGCCCACCCGGCGCCAGGTCTGGCCGTCGTTGCGGGAGCGGTAGACGCCGAGGCCCGCGTAGTTCTCGAAGGCGGTGCTGGCCTCCCCGCTCCCGAACCAGACGGAGTGATCGGCCGGGTTCACGGCGACCGAGCCGCCCGAGAGCGTGGGCAGGTGGTCGCCGACGGCGGTCCAGGTGCGCCCCCGGTCCCGCGAGCGCCACACGCCGCCGTCCGCGGCGGCCGCGAAGACCGTGGAGCCGTCCACGGCCAGGCCCTGGATGCGCCCCGAGACGAAGCCCGCGCCGCCGCCCGAGTTCGAGAAGACCGGGTCTTCGTACCCGGCGGCGTCGGACTGGTAGGGCTGGCGGGTGATCTCGGTCCAGGTCCCGCCGGTCGAGGCGAGGGCGGCGGCCTGCCGCCGGGCGGAGCGGTAGGCGGCGGCCGGGACCGTCTCGGCCGGCAGGGTGCGGATCCGGGCGTACTGTTCGGCCCCCTCCAGGGCCTCGGCGCTGTCGGGCGTGCCCTTCTCGTTCGCGTCGGCGGCCGAGGTGAGCGCCCGCTCGGCGATGCGGCCGGTGGCGGTGGGCGACCGGCCGGTTCCCGGATCGGCCCGACCGGGGCCGGGAGTGGCGGCGGCGATCATCCCGACGATCACGATCGCCGGGACCAGGAGCCGTCCGGCACCTCGACGTGATGCTGCCATGGCCGCTCCCCCTCGCTGCTCGCGGACCGAGGAACGGTAGGGCATCGGGGGGGAAGCTTCAACGGAACCGCTCGCGGGCCGGGCTCAGCCGGCCTCGGCCATCAGCTCCTCGGGGATGTCGAAGTTCGCGTAGATGTTCTGGACGTCGTCCAGCTCCTCCAGGGCCTCCAGCAGGGCCAGGACCTGCCGGGCCTGCCCGCCCTCCACGGGGACCTGCGTCTGGGGCAGCATCGACAGCTCGGCGGACAGCACCGGCACGCCCGCGCCGGCGATCGCGTCCCGCACCTCGATCAGCGCGGTGGGGTCGGTGGTGACCTCCCAGGTGCTCTCGGCGTCCGCCAGGTCCTCGGCCCCGGCCTCCATCGCGATCTCCAGGAGGCGGACCTCATCGGGGGCGGCGTCCTTCTCGATCTGGATCACCCCTTTGCGCGTGAACATCCAGGCGGTGCTGCCCGTCTCACCGAGGTTCCCGCCGCTGCGGCTGAAGGCGTGGCGCACGTCCTGCGCGGTGCGGTTCCGGTTGTCGGTCAGGGTCTCCACGAACAGGGCCACGCCGCCCGGACCGTAGCCCTCGTAGGTGACCTCCTCGTACCTCGCCCCGCCCTCCAGCTCGCCGGTGCCACGCTTGATGGCTCGCTCGATGTTCTCGTTGGGGACCGAGGCGTCCTTGGCCTTCTCCACGGCCGAGGCCAGCGTCATGTTGCCCTCGACGCTGCCGCCGCCCTCGCGGGCCGCGACCTCCACCGCGCGTAGGAGCTTCGCGAACAGGTTGCTGCGCTTGGCGTCCTGGGCGCCCTTCTTGCGCTTGATCGTGCTCCACTTGGAATGGCCCGACATCGCTACCCCTTGCGCAGGACGTACTCGTGGAGCCCGCCCTCGCCCACGAGCTCCGGATGGAAGGATGCCACGACCAGGTTCCCCTGCTCCAGCACGACCGGTCGCCCCTCGAGGCTCGAGAGCACCCGGACCCCCGCCCCGGCGCGCTCCACGACGGGCGCGCGGATGAACACCGCTCGGACCGGGCGGTCGATGCCCTCCACCTCCACGTCGGCCTCGAACGAGTCCACCTGCCGACCGTAGGCGTTGCGACGGACCCGGATGTCCACCAGGCCGAGCGGCGAGTCGCCCCCCTCGACCTCGGAGGCCATCACGATCATGCCGGCGCACGTCCCGAGCACCGGCATCCCCTCGGCCGCCCGCTCGCGGATCGGCTCGATCAGGCCGGCCGAACGCGCCAGCTTGCCGATGGTCGTGGACTCGCCGCCGGGGATCACCAGCGCGTCGACCGACGCGAGCTCCTCGGGGGTGCGGACCTCGACGGGCGTGGCGCCGACGTCCGACAGCACTCGCGCGTGCTCGCGGAAGTCACCCTGCAGCGCGAGGACGCCGGCCTTCACCGCTACCAGCCGCGGACCTGCAGCAGGCCTTCCTCGCCCAGCTCCTTGATGTCCAGGCCCGGCATGGGCTCCCCCAGGCCCCGGGACACCTTGGCCAGGGCCTCGGGGGCGTTGAAGTGCGTGGTGGCCTCCACGATGGCCCGGGCCCGCGGCGCCGGATCGGAGGACTTGAAGATCCCCGAGCCCACGAACACCCCGTCCACCCCGAGCTGCATCATGAGCGCGGCGTCCGCGGGCGTGGCGATGCCGCCGGCGGCGAAGTTCACCACGGGCAGCCGGCCCTGCTCGGCGACCATGCGCACCAGCTCCACCGGGGCCCCCAGCTCCTTGGCCGCCGAGACGTACTGCTCGGGACGCAGGCTCTGGACCCAGCCGGTCTCCTTGAGGATCGTCCGCTGGTGCCGCACGGCCTCCACCACGTTGCCCGTGCCGGCCTCCCCCTTGGTCCGGATCATCGCCGCCCCCTCGGCGATCCGCCGGAGCGCCTCGCCCAGGTTCCGGGCGCCGCACACGAAGGGGACGGTGAAGGCCCACTTGTCGATGTGGTGCTCCTCGTCCGCGGGGGTCAGGACCTCGCTCTCGTCCACGTAGTCCACCCCGAGCGCCTGGAGGATCTGAGCCTCGACGAAGTGACCGATCCTGGCCTTGGCCATGACCGGGACGGAGACGGCACTCATGATCTCCTCGACCTTGGTGGCGTCGGCCATGCGAGCCACGCCGCCCTCCTTGCGGATGTCGGCCGGCACGCGCTCGAGCGCCATGACGGCGCAGGCGCCGGCGTCCTCGGCGATCTTGGCCTGCTCGGCGTTCGTGACGTCCATGATCACGCCGCCCTTGAGCATCTCGGCCAGGCCTGATTTCACGCGGAAGGTGCCGGTCTCACGTTCCACGGGTCTCCCTCCTCGAAGGCGTACCGCCAGTGTACCGCCCGCTACTTGGCGATCTGGACCCCAATCGACTGGGGGACCAGCTCCACCCAGGTGGTGCCCGGCGCGAGCGCGATGCTCGAGCCGTCGCGGGTCACGAAGCTGGTGACGTCCTTCAGGGCGGGGCGGCGCCACCGCCCCACGATCACCCGGCCGTCGCGGAAGACCCAGGCCCGGCCCGAGCCGGTCAGGGAGACCTCGGGCGAGGCGTTGCCGGCGGCGTCGATGATGCTGCCCGTGGATACCGGGACCTGCATCACCACCACGTTGGCGGCCGAGACCTGGCGGCCGTCGGTCAGCAGGTGCGGCTCCGTGCCGTGGAAGCGCTGCCAGGCCCCCTGCTTCTTGCCCCATCGCCAGATCACGTCCGAGTAGGACGAGAAGGGCAGGTGCACGCTCGCGGCCCGCCTGGAGCGCCCCTCGATCTCCGGCGCGTGGTCGAACACGGGGTCCGGAGCGCCATCCTTCGTCCGGCTCGCCTTCCAGAGCGCCTTGGTGGTCGTGTACAGGTTGTGCGGCGCGGGCCGATCCGGGTCGCGCGTGTAGGCCGAGGCGGCCACGTCGAAGTTCACGTCGATCAGGCCGGCCTCGTCGATCGCCTTCACCACCGGCGGCGCTCCGCCCGCGTACCCGATCACCGGATGCCCGTACTGGACCAGCACCTTCGGGTCGGTGGTGCGCCCCGAACGCACCGGCCCCACCCGGTCGGCCTGGGAGCACTGGAAGATCGCGATGAAACGGGTGATCCCGCCCTCCACGGGCTCCTCGTAGACCACGTCGGCCCGGTCCAGGCCCGACTGGGGACGGGCCTCGGGCAGGTTCTCCACCTTGACCGCGAGCGCCGGCCGGTCCGGGATCGCTCCGTGCGGGGCCGGGCGGCCGGTCAGCGGACAGTCGGGCGGCGGCGGGTCGGGGGCCAGGCCCACCCCGGATATGGCGGTGCGGACGAACGCCGGCGCCTTGTCCGGGAACAGGGAGAAGAAGCCGACCGCCGCAACGGCGACGGTCACGACCACACCGCCGGCGATGGCGGCCTTGCCTCGGCGCGTGAGGGACACGGAACGACCTCCTCGATCGTGGGGGCGCGCGATCGGCCGTTCCCGGCCGGGCGCTCGGATGCTACCTGCCCGAGCGCCGGGCCTCAACGACCTACATCTCCTGCAGTCGCCGGATCCGCTCGGCGATCGGAGGATGGGTGGAGAACAGCTTCTCCATCGCCCCCATCCTCTCCCCAGGGAACCGGGAGGGCTGATCGAGCCAGAGATGGGCGGTGGCGTTGTTCGCCGAGCGCATCGCGTGGGGGGCGCCGGCGATCTTCCGGAGCGCCGAGGCCAGCCCCGGCGGGTAGCGCGTCAGCATCGCGCCCTGGGCGTCGGCCAGGTACTCGCGCTGGCGCGAGACCGCGAAGCGGATGACCTGCCCGAACAACGGCGCCAGGATCAGCAGGAGGAAGCCGAACGCGAAGATCA
>DASQQQ010000194.1:0-9384 GCA_035643355.1 Actinomycetota bacterium
CAGGGCGGGGAGCGGCATCGAGGCCCCGACGTCCAGGCGCTCCCCGTCCCGCCCCACCCACCGGTACCCGCGCCCCAGGCGCAGCACCAACCCGGGGAACCCCGCGTCGGACACCAGCAGGTTGGATCCCTTGCCCAGCACCACGAAGGGGAGCGAGGTCGTCCGCAGGGCCTCCCCCGCGGCCACCAGATCGGTCTCGGACCCGGGCTCGAGGTACAGGGCGGCCGGCCCGCCGATGCGGAACGTGGTGAGGGGGGCCAGGGGGAAGCGCGTCCGGAGCCGCTCTCCGCAGGCCGCCCGGAGGATCGCTTCGGCTCGTCGGACCCGGTCGTTCATCCGGCCTCCGCGATCCGCTCCATGGCCGCGTCCCCCAGCATCCACACGTCCCCGCATCCCATCGTGATCACCAGGTCGCCGGGTCGGACCTCGGCCTCCAGGAAGCTCACCACGTCGCCTCGACGGGGGAGGTAGACGACGCGCTTGCCCTCGGTCGCCAGGGTCACGCCGTGGACCACCATCTTCCCGGTGACCCCCGGGATGGGGTCCTGATCGGCCGCGTACACATCGGTCACCACGATCAGGTCCGCCTCCACCAGGCTGGCGCCGAGCTCCCGCCACAGGGCCTGGGTCCGGACGTAGCGGTGGGGCTGGAAGACGGCGACCAGCCGGGCGGGGTCGGTCCTGCGAGCCACGTCCAGGGTCACCGCAAGCTCGGTGGGCACGTGCCCGTAGTCGTCGTAGAACGTGGCTCCCCGGGCCGAGCCTCGGTGCTCGAACCGGCGGTGCACCCCGCGGAAGCCCCGCAGACCCTCCACCGCCGCCTCGACGGAGACCCCCACCAGCCCCGCGGCGGCCACGGCCGCGGCCGCGTTGCGCAGGTTGTGCTCCCCGTCCACCGCCAGCTCCAGAGGGGCGCGACCGCCCGCCGCGTGGACGACGCCCCGAGCCCCACCGGGTCCGGGCGACGTCGGCTCCACCCGTACCGCCGCTCCCTCGGCGAGGCCGTACGTGACGCGGGCGGCGTGACGGGCCGTCGCCTCCATCGCGCCCGGATCGTCCGCACAGACCACGATGTGCTCGCTCCGCTGCGCGAACGCTCCGAACGCCGCCCGGATCTCGGTGAGGCCACCCGGATAGAAGTCCACGTGGTCGACCTCGACGTTGGTCACGATCCCGACCTCGGGCCGGAAGAGGAGGAAGGAGCCGTCGCTCTCGTCGGCCTCGGCCACGAACAGCTCGCCCGCGCCGGAGCGAGCCCCGCTCCCGCTCTCGTTCGGCTCACCCCCCACCACGTACGTGGGATCGAGCCCGACCCGCTCCAGGATGGCCCCCACCATCGACGTGGTGGTGGTCTTGCCGTGGGTCCCGGAGACGGCGATCGCGCGCTTGCCGCGGGCCGCGGCGGCCAGGGCCTGGGCGCGCACCCAGACCCGGATCCCACGTCGCCGGGCCTCGGCCAGCTCCACGTTGCGCTCCAGGATCGCGCTCGACACGATCACGGCATCGGGCTCTCCCACCTGCTCGGCTCGGTGACCCACCGACACACGCACCCCGATCGCCTCGAGGTTCCGCAGGCCTTTCGAGTCCTTGAGGTCGGACCCGCTCACCGCGATGCCCCGAGCGAGCAGCAGCTTGGCGAGGTTCCGCATGCCGGCTCCTCCCACCCCGATCATGTGCACGGAGCTCACGGTGCCCAGATCGGGGACCTCCAGGGTCGGGACGCTCCCCGGTGGCGGCGCGTACGCCCAGCTCATCGGGCGGCCTCCCGCACCACGCGGGCCAGGGCCTCCGCGGCGTCCGGACGGGCCCAGGCCGAGGCCCGCGCGCCCATCACCCGCAACCGACCTCGGTCACCGATCAGTTCGGTGATCCGCGAAGCCAAGACCGCTCCCGACAGGGCGTGATCCATCAGGATCGCTGCGGCTCCGGCATGCGCCAGGGCGCGGGCGTTCGCCTCTTGATGCCTCGCGGTCGCGTACGGGTAGGGCACGAGGATCGAGGGCAGGCCACACACCGAGATCTCGGCCACCGTGGTCGCGCCCGCTCGCCCGACGATCAGGTCCGCCACGGCGTACGCGAGCTCCATCCGTTCCAGGAACGGGACGGTGCGGATGAGCGGGATCGAGTTCTCGGACAGGCGCCGCCGGACCTCGGCCAGGTTGGCCGGACCGGTCAGCAGGAGGATCTGCAGATCCCCGCGATGGCGCAGCCGCTCCACCGCCTCCACCGTGGCTCGGTTCACGTGCAGGGCCCCCTGGCTCCCCCCGAAGACCACCACCGTGGCTCGGTCGGGATCCAACCCCAACTCGCTCCGAGCCTCCTTGGCCAAGGTCTCCCGGTCCTCGGGCACGGCCAGGATCTCGGCTCGCACGGGGTTGCCGGTGACGACCGTCCGGGTCCGCTTGGGCAGGAGCCGGGCGGCCTCGGCGAAGGCCAGCGCGACCGAGCGCGCGGGGATCGCCAGGGAACGGTTGGCCAGGCCGGGGACGGCGTTCTGCTCGTGCAGGACCAACGGGCGCCGGCCGCGGAGCGCGGCCAGCCCGGCGGGGACGCTCGCGTACCCGCCCATCCCCACCACCACGTCCGAGTCCTCCACCAGCGGCCGACACTGGCGGACCGATCGGAGCGCCGCCACCGGCGCCCGCACCATCTCGATGGACACCGTGCGGACGAACGGTCTCGCCTCCACCGCCGCGAAGGCGAAGCCGGCCGCGGGAACCAGGCGCGACTCCTGCCCTGCCGCCGTGCCGACGAAGCCGACCTGCACACCCTCGTCCGCCAACCGTCGCCCCAGGGCGAGGGCCGGGAAGATGTGTCCGGCCGTCCCCCCGGCCGCGATCGTCACCTTCATGCGGCGAGCCCCCTCGGAGGGGTCCCGCTCCGCCGCCCGGACCGCTCCGGCGAGCGGGCGATGTTCACCAGGATCCCCACCGCGGCGAGCGAGACCACCAGCGAGGACCCCCCGTAGGACAGCAGGGGCAGCGGCACGCCGGTGATCGGCAGCAGCCCGGTCACCGCCCCCAGGTTCACCACCGCCTGCAGACCGAACCAGGAGACGATCCCCGCCGCCAGGAGCCGTCCGAAGGCATCGGGCGCTCGAACCGCGATGCGGATGCCCGCGTAGATCAGCGTGGCGAACGCCGCCAGGACCACCAGCTCGCCGATCAGCCCCAGCTCCTCGCCGAGGATGGAGAAGATGAAGTCGGTGTGCGCGTTCGGGACGTACATCCACTTCTGACGGCTCGCGCCGAGGCCCACCCCGAACCACCCCCCCGATCCGAGCGCGATCAGCGACTGGAGCAACTGGTAGCCGGTGTTGCGTGGATCGGCCTCCGGGTGCAGGAAGGCGGTGATCCTCGCCCACTGGTAGGGCTTCAGGGCCACCATGGCCGTCGCAACCATCGCGGCCGTGCCGGCGAGCAGGTAGCGGAGGCGAACCCCGGCCACGAACAGCAGCAGCAGCGTCGTACCCACCAGGATCGTGGTCGTCCCGAGGTCCGGCTGGACGAACACCAGTCCGCAGACGATGCCGATCACCGGCAGAAGCGGAAGGGCCAGGTGGCCCAGCTCGTCCAGCCGCCTCCCCTTCCGAGCCAGGATGGCGGCCGCGAACACCACGACGCCCAGCTTGGCGATCTCCGAGGGCTGGATAGTCACCGGACCAAGCTGGATCCACCTGGTCGCGCCGTACGCGGACACGCCGGCGGTGGGATGGAGCAGCACCATCGCGAGCAGCACCATCGCGATCACCAGCAGCGGAGCGGACAGGCGCTTCCACGCCTGGTACCGCATCCTCGAGGCGAGGAGCAGCGCCCCCGATCCCACCACCGCGTAGGCCACCTGCCGCTTGAAGAACAGGAAGCTCGATCCGTACTGGGCGAAGGCGGACACCGAGCTCGCCGACAGGACCATCACCAACCCCCCGAGCACCAGGAAGGCGGTCGATCCGATCAACGCCAGCAGCGTTCGGCGGGTCGCGGCCTGGGTGCGGGTGTCGGCACCTCGGGCCCGTACCGGATCGGCCGCCGATGCCACCAGCCGGAGTCGGCGGGGGGCGGTCATCGCTCGCTCGACGCGGGCCACGATCAGACCTCCTCCCCCAACGCCAGCGCGGCGCGGGCGAACCGCTCCCCCCGCTCGGTGTAGTCGCGGAACATGTCCCAGCTCGCGCAGGCCGGGGCCAGCAGCACGGTGCCTGGCCTCGGGCACAGCTCGAACGCCGTGCGGACCGCTTCCTCGATCGAGCCGGCCTTGCGCACCGCCACCAGGCCCTCGAACAGCGAGACGAGCTCGGATGCCGCCTCGCCGATCGCCACCAGACCGGCCAGGGACGGAGCGGCCGTGACCAGGGGACCCAGCTCGGCACCCTTGGAGAGCCCGCCGGCGATCAGGACCACGTCCCCCTTGCCGGCCAGGGCGTTCAGCGCGGCATGCACGTTCGTGGCCTTCGAGTCGTCGAGGAAGACCACGCCCCCCACGTGCGCCACCGCCTCGCCCCGATGCGGCAGCGGCTCCATCCGCGACAGCCCGGTGCCGACCGCCTCCCCGTCCAGGCCGAAGGCCAACCCGGCGGCCGCGGCGGCGGCGGCGTCGGCCCGGAACCCCGCCGTGTCCAGGGCCGGGCGTCCCAGATCGACCGCTTCGTGGAACCGGGAGCGGAGCTCACCGTCCGCGTAGCCGACCTCACCCTCGCCCGGCTCGCCGAGCCGGAACCAGATCTGCTCGCACGAGGCTCTCCGAGAGATCTGGGCGGCGGCAGGGTCCTCCGCGTTGCCCACGTGGACGTCACCGTCGCCTTGCAGGGCGAAGATCCGGGCCTTGGAGGCCGCGTACCCCGCTATCGAGCCGTGCCAGTCGATGTGGTCGGGCGCCACGTTCAGCAGCACCGACACCCGCGGGTGGAGCCAGTGATGGAAGCGCAGCTGGAACGACGAGGCCTCCACCGCGAGCGCCTCGTGCCCCTCCCGCGCGGCGATCGAGAACGGGTGGCCGATGTTGCCGCAAGCCACCGCGTCGAGCCCGGCCGCCTGCATCATGGTGGCCACGAGCTTGGTGGTGGTCGACTTGCCGTTCGTGCCCGTGATCGCCACGTACGGCACCTCGCACAGCCGGGCGCCCACGTCCAGCTCGCTCCAGATGGGGACACCGCGCTCCCGCGCCCATCCGAGGACCGGAGCGTGCTCGGAGACCCCGGGACTGGCCACCACCGCCGATGCCCCGTCCAGGTGCTCGGGGTGGTGGCCGCCCACGCGGACCTCGACCCCGAGCGACGCGATCTCGTCCACGCCCCCCGGATCGGGCCGCGCCTCGCTCACCCGAACCCGGGCTCCCTCCTCGGCCAGGACCCGGGCCGCGGCCCGGCCGGCCACCCCGAGACCCACGACCACCACGCGCTCATGGGCGAACCGGCCGGTCATCCCGTGCCCCCCCTGGCCAGGAAGTCCGCGTAGAACAGGCCGATGCCGATCGCCACGCACATCCCGGCGATGATCCAGAACCGAACGATCACCGTGAACTCCGGCCAGCCGGCGAGCTCGAAATGGTGATGGATGGGAGACATCCGGAAGATCCGGCGGCCGAACCCTCGGAAGGCGATGATCTGCAGGATCACCGAGGTCGCCTCGAGGACGAACAGGCCGCCCAGGATCACCAGCAGCAGCTGCGTTTCGGTCACCATGGCGAGCGCGCCGATCAGCCCTCCCAGGGCCAGGGACCCCGTGTCGCCCATGAAGATCCGGGCCGGGGCGGCGTTCCACCACAGGAACCCGGCCACCGCCCCCACCGCTCCCCCAGCCACGATGGCCGTGTCGAGCGCGGCGTTCACACCGACCCTGTAGCAGGCCGGGTCGAAGACCGCGCCGCACGTGTGCCGGTACTGCCAGAAGGAGATGTAGACGTACGCCGACAGCACGAGGATCGAGGAGCCGGAGGCCAATCCGTCCAGACCGTCGGTGAGGTTCACCGCGTTCGAGGCTCCCCCCAGGATCACCATGGTCCACACGTAGAAGCCCAGGCCCAGACCGAGTCCGGTCGGACGGACGAAGGACAGATCGGTGGAGACGTGGGCGGCCTTCACGGCGATCAGGGCGAAGATCACCGCCACCAGCGCCTGCCCGGCGATCTTCCCGGTCTTGGACAGCCCCAGGGAACGGCGGTGCCGGACCTTGATGAAGTCGTCCAGGAACCCCACCAGCGCCAGGCCGACCGTCGCCACCAGCACCGCGATCCCCGCCGCCGTGACGGTCGCGAACACGACCCTGGTGACCACGTACGCGGCGATGATGCCGACGACGATCACCGTCCCCCCCATCGTGGGCGTTCCCATCTTCTCCATGTGCGTGCGAGGCCCGTCCTCCCGGATGTGCTGTCCCCATCCCCACACCCGGAACGCCCGGATCGCCACCGGCGTGCCCAGGAGGGTGACGGCCAGGCCCACGGCGGCGGCCAGCAGGATGGCCCTCACCGCAGCGCCTCCGCCAGCCGCTCGAGCCCGGCCACGCGCGAGCCTTTGATCAGCACGACATCGCCGGCCCGGAGCCAACCGCGGAGGTCCTCCACGACCTGGTCCGGGTCCTCGTAGCTGGCCACGTCCTCGGGCAGCTGTCCCTCGCGGACGGCGGAGCGGGCGATCGATCGGGCCTGCTCCCCCACCGTGATCAGCCGGTCGACGCCCAGGCGCACCACCAACTCGCCGAGCCGCTCGTGCTCCTCCACCGCGATCGGCCCGAGCTCCGCCATGTGTCCGAGCACGGCGACGAGTCGACCCTCGCTCGCCATCCACCTCGCGGTTCGCAGGCCCGCGGCCATCGACTCCGGGTTCGCGTTGTAGGCGTCGTTCACAACGGACACGCCCTGCTCCGTGGTGAACCGCTCCATCCGCCAGCGGGAGATCCGCGCTCCCTTGAGGGAGGCGGCACACTCCGCGGGGGACACGCCAAGAGCGATCCCGCAGGCCGTCGCCGCCAGCGCGTTCGAGACCATGTGCGCACCGGGGACCGCCAGCTCCACCGGCTCACGGTCCTCGCCCACGACCAGCACGAAGCTCACCGTTCCGGAGCGGTTGAGCACCAGGTCGTCGGCCCGGACCTCGGCATGATCGCCCGTGCCGAAGGTGATCACCCGGGCCGGGGTGCGCTCGGCCAGCGCGAGCACCAGCGGGTCGTCCGCGTTCAGCAGGGCGGTCCCGCGGGCATCCAGGGCCTCCACGGGCTCGGCGGCGGCCTCAGTGATGGCCCCCCAGGAGCCGAAGACCTCCATGTGCGCCACACCGACATTGGTGACCACGACCAGCGATGGCCTGGCGATCCGCGAGAGGAGAGCCACGTCCCCCGCCCGTCGAGCCCCCATCTCGGCCACCAGCACCTCGGTCCCTCGAGGGGCACCGAGCACGGTCAGGGGGAGTCCGATCTCGTTGTTGAACGAGGCGGGGCTGGCGTGGGTCCGGAAGCGCGAGGCCAGCACGGCCGCGGCCAGGTCCTTCGTTGAGGTCTTCCCGTTCGAGCCCGTGACCCCGATCACCGTCACGTCCATCGAGGCGCGCTCATCGGCGGCGAGAGCCAACAGGGCCTGGCCGGTATCCCGCACCTCAATCGTCGGGCCATCGGCCGAGACGGTCCGACCCACCACGGCGCCGGCCGCGCCCCGATGGAGGGCGTCCGCGACGAACGCGTGGCCGTCCGTGTGCTCGCCGGGCAGTGCGACGAACAGGTCGCCGGCGCCTACCCTACGGCTGTCGATGCCGACGGAGGACACGGTGGCGTCCGAGCCTCGGAGCCTGCCGTCCGTGGCGCGCGCCACCTCGGACAGCCGTCGCGGCCTCATCGGGTTCCCATCCGTCCTCGGAGCTCCTCGGCCACCACGAGGCGATCGTCGAACGGGATCGTGCGGTCGGCGAGCTCCTGGTAGGTCTCGTGACCCTTGCCGGCTATCACCACCACGTCTCCGGGCTGCGCCCGCTCTACCGCCACCCGGATCGCCGTCCGCCGATCGGCTTCGACCAGGTAGGGGCCGCCGCCCGCCCGGGCTCCAGGCTCGATGTCGGCGAGGATCGCCGCGGGTTCCTCGCTCCGCGGATTGTCGCTGGTCACGACCGTGAGGTCGGCCAGCGAGGTGGCGACCTTCCCCATCAACGGTCGCTTGCCCCGATCGCGGTCGCCGCCACAGCCGAACACGACGATCAGTCGCCCGGTCGCGAGCTGCCGGGCGGCCCGCAGGACGTTCTCCACGCTATCCGGCGTGTGCGCGTAGTCGACCATCACCAGGAAACCCTGGCCCTCCTCGACCGTCTCCACGCGCCCGGGGACCCCCCGCACCCGCTCGATGCCGATCACCGCCGCTGCATCGTCGATCCCCAGCGAACGGGAGGCGGCGAGCGCGGCCAGGCAGTTCTCCACGTTGAACCGGCCCCGGAGCGAGGAGCGGATCGACCGCCCGTCCACACTGAAGGCGATGCCCTCCGAGGTCGCTCGGACCTCCGTGGCTCGCACATCGGCCCCCGGCTCGATCCCGTAACTCAGCGTGGGCAGCACCCCGTCCAACAACCGACGACCCTCAGGACTGTCGTGGTTGACGACCGCGCGGTCCGAGAGCTCGGGCGTGAACAGTCGGGCCTTGGCCTGGAAGTAGTCCTCCAGTGAGGCGTGATAGTCGAGGTGATCCTGCGTGAGGTTGGTGAACACCGCACACCGGTACCGCACGGCGTCCACCCGGTGCTGGTCCAGCCCGTGCGAGGAGACCTCCATGGCCACGGCCTCCACGCCCCGATCCACCATCCGCCGCAGCAGGCGGTGCAGGTCGGGTGCCTCGGGGGTGGTCCGTGGGAACGGGACGGGCTCACCATCGATCCTGACCCCGGTGGTGCCCACCACGCCGGGAACCAGCCCGGAGGCGCGGAAGACCGACTCGAGCAGGTAGGTGGTGGTGGTCTTGCCGTTCGTGCCGGTGACGCCCACCATGGTGAGGCGGTCGCTCGGTCGAGCGAAGAACGCGGCCGAGATCGGCCCCATCGCGCCTCGCACCGACGGTACCAGCACCTGCGGCACCGATAGGTCCAGCCCCCGCTCCACCACCAACGCAGAGGCTCCCAAGGCCACGGCCTCGGCCGCGAAGTCGTGGCCATCGGCCCGCGATCCGGGGATGCAGAAGAACAGCGAGCCCGGCTCCACCTCCTGGGACCGGTAGGCGAGCGAGGTGACCGTGGTCGTGGGGTCGCCGCGCAGCTCAGGGCCGGCGAGCGAGGTCAGGAGCTCGGACAGCGGACGTGCCTCGGGGGTGTGGGGAGCCAAATCGCCTGAGCTTATCGTTCCGGCCTGCCCCTGCCCCCAGCCGGATCCGCTCATGGCACCGGCAGGGCGTGGGGCGGCAGAGGCACCGGCGCGCCGGGAG
>DASQQQ010000195.1:0-4609 GCA_035643355.1 Actinomycetota bacterium
ACCGACCTGGAGATGTTCCGCAAGCTCCTGGACGAGGTCCGGGCCGGGGACAACGTGGGGGTGCTGCTGCGGGGGATCGACAAGGACGAGGTGGAGCGGGGCCAGGTGCTGGCCCGCCCCGGCTCGATCACCCCCCACACCAACTTCAAGGCCCAGGTCTACGTGCTGAGTAAGGACGAGGGGGGACGGCACACCCCGTTCTTCAACGGCTACCGCCCCCAGTTCTACTTCCGCACCACCGACGTCACCGGCACCCTCAACCTGCCCGAGGGCGCGGAGATGGTGATGCCCGGCGACAACGTGGAGATCACCGTGGAGCTGATCGCCCCCATCGCCATGGAGGAGGGCCTGCGCTTCGCGATCCGCGAGGGCGGCCGCACCGTGGGTGCCGGGCGCGTCACCGAGATCATCAAGTAGGGACGAGAGGGAAGGGAAGCGCGAGGGACGTGGCCGCACCGAGGATCAGGATCAAGCTCCGCGCCTACGACCACCGGATGCTGGACGTGGCGGCTCGCGAGATCGTCGAGCACGTCACGCGGACCGGCGCCCGGGTCGTGGGTCCCGTCCCCCTGCCCACCGAGCGGGCCATCTACACCGTGATCCGCTCGCCCCACAAGTACAAGGACTCGCGGGAGCACTTCCAGATGCTCACGCACAAGCGGCTCATCGACATCGTGGACGCGACCTCCAAGACGGTCCAGGAGCTCCAGCGCCTGAACCTGTCCTCGGGGGTGGACATCGAGATCAAGCTCTGATGGCGCAGATCAAGGGCATCCTGGGGACCAAGGTCGGCATGACCCAGATCTTCGACGACACGCGGGCCATCCCGGTGACCGTCGTCAAGGCCGGGCCGTGCTTCGTGGCGCAGGTCAAGACCGCCGAGCGCGACGGCTACCGGGCCGTCCAGCTGAGCTTCGAGGAGCCCGACGGCCGTCGCCTGACCCGCCCCATGCAGGGGCACTTCGAGGCCCACGGGGCCAAGCCCGGGCGCCACGTGGTGGAGCTCCGCACCGACGACGCCGCCTCCTACACGCCGGGCCAGGAGCTGCGCGCCGACCTGTTCCAGCCCGGGGAGCTGACCGACGTGGTGGGCGTGTCCAAGGGCCGGGGCTACGCCGGCGTGATGAAGCGGCACGGGTTCGGGGGGCTGGGCGCCAGCCACGGCACCGAGCGCAAGCACCGCGCGCCCGGCGCCATCGGGGCCTGCGCCACGCCCAGCCGCGTGTTCAAGGGCATGCGGATGGCCGGCCAGATGGGCAACGAGCGCGTCACCGTCTTGAACCTCGAGGTGGTCGGGGCCGACCCCGAGCGCAACCTGCTGCTGCTGAAGGGCGCCGTCCCCGGACCGTCCGGCGGCCTGGTGATGGTCCGCTCCGCGGTGAAGCAGGCCGTGCCGACCGGAGGTGGTGCCTGATGGCGTCGGTGCCGGTGCTGGACCGCTCGGGCAAGGAGGTGGCCAGCCGCGACCTGCCGGCCGAGGTGTTCGAGGCTCGGGTCAGCGTGCCCCTGATGCACCAGGTGGTGGTGGCGGGCCAGGCGGCCCTGCGCCGCGGCACGCACTCCACGAAGACCCGGGGCGAGGTGGCCGGGGGCGGGAAGAAGCCCTGGCGGCAGAAGGGCACCGGCCGGGCCCGGCAGGGCTCGATCCGGGCGCCGCAGTGGACCGGCGGGGGCGTGGTGCACGGCCCGCACCCCCGGGACCACAGCCTGCGCGTGAACAAGAAGATGAAGCGCGGGGCGCTGCGCTCGGCGCTCACCGACGCCCTGCAGAGCGGCAAGCTCCTGGTCCTGGACGAGCTGGGCTTCGAGCGGCCCAAGACCAAGGAGGCCGCGGCCCTGCTGGAGGCCCTGGGCCTGGCCGGCAGGGTCCTGCTGGTCCTGCCCGGGCCGACCGAGGACGGCACCGTGGAGCTGTCGTTCCGCAACCTGGTGAGCGTCCGCCTGGCCTACGCCCCGTCCCTCGGCACCTACGAGGTGATCGCCGCCGACCGCGTGGTGTTCACGCAGGCCGCCATCGACGCGCTGGAGGGCACGGCCCCATCGGGGGGTGAGGCCCGGTGAAGACCGCGCGCGACGTGATCATCCGCCCGGTGGTCTCCGAGAAGTCCTACGCGGGCCTGGAGCAGAACGTCTACACGTTCCTGGTGGACCGGCGGGCCAACAAGACCGAGATCAAGGAGGCGATCCAGGCGATCTGGAACGTCCGGGTGGTCTCGGTGAACACCCTGAACCGCCGGGGCAAGGTGAAGCGCCAGCGCTACACCACCGGCAAGCGCCCCGACCAGAAGCGCGCCATCGTCACCCTCGCCGAGGGCGACTCGATCGAGATCTTCGAGACCGGGAAGTAGCCCATGGCCGTTCGCAAGTACAAGCCGACCACGCCCGGACGCCGCGGCGCCAGCGTGTCCTCCTTCGAGGAGATCACGCGGGCCAAGCCCGAGAAGTCGCTGGTGACCAAGGGCCGCAAGCGCGCCGGGCGCAACACGCACGGGAGGATCACCGCCCGGCACCAGGGCGGCGGCAACAAGCGCCGGTACCGGGTGATCGACTTCCGCCGGGACAAGGACGGCGTGCCGGCCAAGGTGGCCCACATCGAGTACGACCCGAACCGCTCGTCGCGCATCGCGCTGCTGCACTACGTGGACGGTGAGAAGCGCTACATCCTGGCCCCGCAGGGCCTGGGCCTGGGCGACCGGGTGCTCTCGGGGGATGGCGCGGACATCCGCTCGGGCAACGCGCTGCCCCTCCGGAACATCCCGGTGGGCACCACGGTGCATGCGGTGGAGCTGAAGCCGGGGGCCGGGGCCCGCATGGCCCGCTCGGCCGGCACCAGCATCCAGGTCATGGCCAAGGAAGGCCGGTACGCGACGCTGCGGCTGCCCTCGGGCGAGACGCGGATGGTCGAGGCCACCTGCAAGGCCACGGTGGGCGAGGTGGGCAACGCCGAGCACGAGCTGATCCAGCTCGGCAAGGCCGGACGCAACCGGTGGCTGGGCAAGCGGCCCTCGGTCCGCGGCGTGGCCATGAACCCGGTCGACCACCCCCTGGGCGGGGGCGAAGGCAAGAGCTCGGGCGGCCGCCACCCCACGTCGCCGTGGGGCAAGAAGGAGGGCCGAACGCGCAAGAAGAACAAGGCGTCGAACCGCTACATCGTGCGGCGCCGCGGGAAGGGGCGTGGCTAGCCGATGCCGAGGTCCATCAAGAAGGGTCCGTTCGTGGACGAGCACCTGATGGTCAGGGTCGCGGATATGAACCGGCGGGGCGAGAAGAAGGTCATCAGAACCTGGTCCCGCCGCTCGACGATCGTGCCGGAGATGATCGGGCACACCATCGCCGTCCACGACGGGCGCAAGCACGTCCCCGTGTACATCTCGGAGTCGATGGTGGGGCACAAGCTTGGCGAGTTCGCCTCCACCCGGACCTTCCGGTCCCACGCGCGCTCCGAGCGGAGCAGCTCGGTCAGGTAGGCGATGGAAGCGAAGGCGCAGGTCAGGTACGTGCGGATCTCCCCGCCCAAGGCCCGGCGGGTGATCGACCTCATCCGGGGGCAGCAGGTGGACGAGGCCCGCCGGATCCTGCGCTTCTCGCCGCTGGGCGCGACCAAGACCATCGAGAAGTGCCTGAACTCGGCCGTGGCCAACGCCGAGCAGGTGCCCGGCGTGGCGCCCCAGAACCTGGTGGTGGACCGGGCCTGGGTGGACGAGGGGCCCACCCTCAAGCGGTGGCGCCCCCGGGCCTACGGCCGGGCCGCGCGGGTCCGCAAGCGCACCGCGCACATCACCGTGATCGTGAAGTCGTTGGGAGAGGAAGCGTAGTGGGACACAAGGTCAACCCGTACGGGTTCCGGCTGGGGGTCATCTACCCCTGGAAGTCCAACTGGTACGCCGGCCGCGACTACGCGGAGGCGCTCCACCAGGACGTCTGGATCCGCCGCCACATCCGCTCGCGGCTGTCCCGGGCCGGGATCTCCAGCATCGACATCGAGCGCAAGGGCGACCAGATCTGGGTCTTCATCCGGACCGCCCGGCCCGGCATCGTGATCGGGCGCAAGGGGGCCGAGGTCGACCGGATCCGCAAGGACGTGGAGCGCTACACCCGCAAGCGCGTGGACGTGAAGGTCGAGGACATGAACTCGGCGGCCAGCGAGCTGCGGCCCGAGACCGACGCCACGCTGCTGGCCCAGGGCGTGGCCGAGCAGCTGGCCGGCCGCGTGTCGTTCCGGCGGGCCATGCGTCGGGCGGTGCAGACCGCCATGCGCTCGGGCGCCCTGGGCGTCCGGGTGCAGTGCGGCGGCCGCCTGGGCGGCACCGAGATGTCGCGGCGCGAGTGGTACCGCGAGGGCCGTGTGCCGCTGCACACGCTCCGGGCGCGGATCGACTTCGGCACCGCCGAGGCCAACACCACCTTCGGTCAGATCGGGGTGAAGGTGTGGGTCTACCACGGTGACGAGATCCCGCAGGCCGAGCAGGAGACCGAGCGGGCCCGGGCCCGAGCCCTGGCGCAGGTCTCCCGCGGCGGCGGGGCGTCCACCGGCGCGCTGATCACCGACGAACGGGAGGCCGCCGAGGTGGAGGAGCCCGCCGAGCGGCAGGCCCCCGCGGCCGAGCCG
>DASQQQ010000196.1:0-2587 GCA_035643355.1 Actinomycetota bacterium
CTGCTGCTCGAGGGTCTCCAGGGCAAGATCCGCCGGTCCGAGCCCACCTGAGGCGGTTCGTCAGGCGGGGAGTAGGTCGAGCTCCTTGCCCACCCGCTCGAAGACGTCCAGCGCTTCCCGCAGATCCTCCTCGGTGTGGTCCGCGATCACGATGGTCCGCACGCGCGCCTGCCCCCGGGCCACCGTCGGATACACGATCGCGGGGGTGAACACCCCTTCCTCGAACAGCCGCCGCGCGAACTCCTGCGTCTTCTCCTCGTCTCCGGTGATGACGGGCGTGATGGGCGTCTCGCTGGCCCCGGTGTCGAAGCCGAGCTCATGCAGCCCCTCCTTGAAGGACCGGGTGTTGGAGCGGAGCCGCTCCAGCCGCTCCGGCTCGTCACGGATGATGTCGAGGGCCTCCATGCACGCCGCCACCACGGCCGGCGGAGCGCTCGTGGAGAACAGGTAGGGGCGGCCCCGGTTCTGCAGCCAGCGGATCAGATGCCTGGGTCCGGCGATGAACCCTCCCAGCGCCCCGATCGCCTTGGACAGCGTGCCCACCTGGATATCCACCCGTCCGTGCAGGCCGAAGTGGTCCACCGTGCCCGCCCCCCCGTTCCCGAGCACCCCGGAGGCGTGGGCGTCGTCCACCATCATGATCGCCCCGTGCCGTTCGGCCACCTCCACCAGGTCGGGGAGCGGCGCGATGTCCCCGTCCATCGAGAACACGCCGTCGGTGATCAGCAGCTGCCTCCGTCCCGGTCGGGCGGTCTCCGCCAGGAGCCGGTCGGCCGCCCCGGGATCCTTGTGGGGGAAGACCTTGATCTCGGCCCTAGACAACCGGGCCCCATCGATGATCGAGGCGTGGTTCAGCTGGTCCGAGACGATCACGTCCTCCTTGGTGAGGACGGCGGCCACCGTCCCCGCGTTCGCCGTGAAACCCGATTGGAACATCAGGGCGTCCTCGGCGCGCTTGAAGTCCGCGAACCGGCGCTCCAGGTCGCGGTGCATGGCCATCGTCCCCGCGATGGTCCGGACGGCCCCGCTGCCCGCACCGAGCTCCTGGGCGGCTCGGGACGCTGCGGCCCGCATCCGAGGGTGGCCCGCCAGGCCCAGGTAGTTGTTCGAGGCCAGGTTGATGACCTCACGACCGTCGTAGCGAGCGCGGGCCCCGGTGGGTCCCTCCAGGACCCGTTCCCGGATCAGCAACCCCTGCTCCTCGAGCTGCCGGAGTTCGTCCTTCAGGTAGTCGAGCCCGCCGGCCATGTCCGCCCTCACGCTACCGCATTAGGCTGGGATGGGCAGACACGGGAGGTCGCGTGGGGCTGATCGAGGTGGACGGGTTCCTGGCGGACTCCGTGGTGCGGGCCGAGGGCAAGCTGTACGTGCAGGGCGCGGGCTGGAACCGCATCACCGCCCCCCTGTTCCCGGTCGTGCACGACCGGATCGGCGTGGGATTGATCTTCCGGGTGGCCGCCGAGCCCGCCGCCCAGACCTACCGCTTCGATCTGCGGCTCGAGGACGAGCAGGGACGCGAGCAGGTGCTGGGGATGACCCGGGACCCGGCGGGCGGCGACCAGGGCAAGCTGTACCGGTTGACCGGTGAGTTCACCGTGGGCCCCTCCTCGGCCAGCGACGACAGCCTGGTGGCCATGGCTGTCAACCTGAACGGCATGACCTTCGAGCGACCGACCGCCTACCGCTTCGTGGTGGATGTGGACGGCGTCGACGTGAAGGCGATGCCGTTCCGCGTGGAGCCGCTCGCGGCGCAGTCCCCGCCGGTGACCGGGGGCGGCGGCTACCTCTGATCCCTCGACCGGACGACCGGCCCGCTAGCCCGGCCCGTCGCCCCTGGCCGGGAACATGATGACCTTGGCGGCCCGTCCGGAAGCCGTCGTCTCGAACGCCTCCTCGAACCGCTCCATGGGGAAGCGGTGGGTGATCACCGGGGTGACGTCTACCCGGCCCGTGGAGAGCAACGTCGTGGTCTGCTGCCAGGTGCGGAACATCTCCCGCCCGGTGATCCCCTGGACCCGGGCCTCCTTGAAGATCACCTGGTCGTTCAGGTCCAGGGTGACGGGGCCATCGGGCAGGCCGAGCAGCGACATCCGCCCCCCGCGCGCCAGCATCCGGGTCCCCTGATCGATCGCCGTCGGATTGCCCGACATCTCCAGGACCACCTCCGCCCCGGTCCCGTTGGTCGCGGCCAGCACCGCCTCGACCGGATCGTCCGCCTTGGGGTCGATCAGCAGGTCGGCCCCCATCTTCGCGGCCAGGGCGCGGCGGTCGTCGTTCGGCTCGATCGCCATCACCTTCCAGGCACCGGCCGCGCGGGCGATCCCCACGGCGAACAGGCCGATCGGTCCGCATCCGATCACCGCCACCGGGTTCGTGGCCAGATCCTCGCCTCCCTCGGTGCCGAAGGCAGCGTGCACGCCGTTGCCGAACGGCTCCATGATCGAGGCGACGTCTGGGTCGATCCCCTCCCCCACGATCCAGGCGTTGGCGGCGGGGATCACCACGTACTCCGCGAAGACCTCATCGATATCCACCCCCAGGATCCGCAGGTTCTCGCAGATGTGCGCCCGTCCGGTCCGGCAGGTGG
>DASQQQ010000197.1:0-3420 GCA_035643355.1 Actinomycetota bacterium
GCACCTGCCGCTGGTGGAGCTCGGGGGGAAGGAGGTTGACCTGGCTCACGGACGCCTCCGCTCGGCGATGGCCAGCCCGACGGCCACCGACAGGACGGCCTCGGCCTCGGCCTGCGCCTCGGCGGTCAGGTTGAGCTCCGACTTCACGCGCTCGAAGAGCCTGCCCCGGTCGACGACCACCGGGATCCGCTCCTGGAGGAGCTGGAGGAAGCCGTCCAGCCGTGAACCGCCGCCGGTGACGACCACCCGCGCGATCCGGGCCCCGGGGACCTGCGCCGCGTAGAACTCGAGGGAGGAGCGGACCTCGTCCACGAAGCTTCCCGCGCGCGACAGCGCCAGCCGTCGGACGTCCTCCGCCGACGGGAGCGGCATCGGGCGCCCCTCCTGATCGAACGGGGGCTCCACGGGCTCGCCACGCTTGAGCGCCTCCGCGACGCCGTCGTCCACGGCCAGCCCGCGCGCGATCGCGAGGGTGATGTCGCGGCCGCCCGAAGGCAGGATCCGCACGAACCGCGTCACCCCCCGGTCGTGCACGCAGATGCTGGTCACGTGGGCTCCGATGTCGATCACGGCCTCGTCGCCCGGGGACTCGAGGTCCAGGCCCTCGTCGCCGGCCCCGACGGCCCGGACGACGGCGAAGGGGGTGAGGTCGATGCCCAGCGGCTCGAGCTTGGCCGCCAGGACCGCCTGCACGAGCGCGTTCACCATCGCCTTGTGCGCGGCGACCAGCAGGATCCGCTGCATCCGTCGGCCGCCCTGGTCCATCTCGCCCAGGGGGTCGTAGTCGAGCACGGCCTCGTCGGCCGCCATGGGGATGAACTCCTGGACCTGGAACGCCAGCGAGTCACGGAGCTCCCTCTCCGGGAGCCACGGCAGGGCCACCTCGCGGACCACGACCCGCTGGTTGCCCACGCCGAGGTACACCTGCTTGCCCTTGACGCCGCTGCTGCTCCAGAGCTCGCGGAGGGCGTCGGTGACCAGCTCGGGCTGCCGGATCTCCCCCGCCTCGACCGCGCCCGGAGGCAGCGGAACCTGCGCGGCCCGGACCACGACCGGCACGTCGCCCATCGAGACCTCCGCGACCCGCACCGCGGTGGAGCCGACGTCCAGGCCGATCCTGGTCCTGGCCATCTACGCCCCCTCCACCTGGCGGTCGTACAGGTACTGGTCGACGTCGGACTCCCGGATCCGGTAGTTCTTCCCCACCCTGATCGCCGGGAGCTCCCCGCCTTTGATCATCCGGTAGACGGTCATCGTCGAGACCCGCATCGTCGCCGCGACCTCGGCCACGGTGAGCAGGCGGTCGCCGGCCTGCCGACCGCTCCGAGAGGTACCGATCCACGTCGGACTCCCGGATCCGGTAGTTCTTGCCCACCCTGATCGCGGCCAGCTGCCCGCTCTTGATCAGCCGGTACACGGTCATGTTCGACACGCGCATCGTGGCCGCCACCTCACCTACCGTGAGGAGCCGGTCACCCACGAACGGCCGCCGCTTCCCCATCTTTCACAACTCCCCCATCCGGCCCATATCCCTCATGTTCCACATCTGCCACATCTGCCTCGTATCCACCCTCGTACTCTGGGGCTCCGCACCGTAACAAGTGCAACATCTGGCGTCAATCACCCCTTCTACCTACTTTCGGCACGACAGGCTAAATTACACATATGTAATTAGCTCTACTTCTCAGGAGTCACACGCGCAACACGACGCCACCGAGCTCAGCACAAGGGGGCACGTGGATGAGGGCCGACGACCCGGAGGATCAGGCGCCGACGACCCGGAGGTACGCCTCGGCCAGCTCCGCCCCCGCGAAGACGGCGACCGCGGCACCCACGGCGATCGAGGGGCCGTAGGGCATGGCCGCCTTGCGCCCGGCACCGGTGAGCAGGGCGACGATGGCCGCAACTCCCCCGACCAGGATCCCCGCGCCGGCCGCGACCGCGACGTACCGCAGGCCCAGGCCGCCGAGCGCCAGGCCGACGAGGGCGGCGAGCTTCACGTCGCCCATCCCCATCCCCCTCGGCGAGATAAGCGCGATCACCAGGAGCCCGAGCCCGTACGCCAAGAACCCCACGCCGGCCCGGACGGCGTCGAGTCCCCCGCCGGCCAGGTCGGCGACCGTCACGTACACGACGGTCAACACGATCGCGGGGTAGACGAGCCGGTTCGGGATGATCTTGTGGCGCCAGTCGATCACGGTGAGGGCCACCATGAGCCCGAGGAACGGCGCCAACAGCACCGCCCCCCAGACGTCCTCGAACCTCAGGGCCACCGCGACGAACAGGATCCCCGTGGTGAGCTCGGTCAGGGGGTAGACGGCAGAGATCCTCGCGCCGCACGCGCGGCACCGCCCCCGGAGCACCAGCCACGACACGACGGGCACGTTGTCGACGTTCCGGATCGGCGTCCCGCAGCTCGGGCAGCGTGAGCGGGGCCGGACCAGCGACTCCCCCGCCGGGACCCGGTGGATCGCGACCGTCAGGAAACTCCCGAAGGCGAGCCCGGCGGGCAGCGCGATCAGGATCCGGAGCGCGACGTCGTATCCCGTCATGGTGTCCGCGGAACGCTACCGCAGTCGCCCGCCCGCGGCGGGCGGCCTACGGGCTCTGGACCTCGCGGATGTAGGCGATGTCCTGCTCGAACCCGACGATGTCAGCCCCCGGGACGAAGATCGGCTTGTAGGTCATGTTGAACAGGTTGCCGATCACCACGTTGGTCCCGACCACCTGACCCTGGAACGCGGAGTTGTTGTTCAGCATCGTCGCCGTGCACGGCGTGTACACGAACGTGCGGACCAGGCTGTTGAAGCTGGTGTTGTTCCCCACGGTGATGTTCTGGGTGGGGCAGGACGGCGAGCCGGTCGACGGCCAGGGGCTCATCAGGTGGAGGTTCCGCATCGAGCCCACCCCGTTCCAGCTCGAGCGCTGGCTGAGGTTGACCGACCCCTTCGTGATGACCGCCAGGTCCTTGCCGAGCGATATCGTCGCGTTGTTGCTGCTCGTGTAGGTGCAGGTCGAGTCGATGTACACGACGACGCCGCTGTAGCCGGCCGGCACGCCCAGCCCGCCCTGGAACGTTCCGGCCGCCGTCCCCTCGACGTAGGCCTTCGCCAGCGTGCAGGCGGTGGCGCCCGTGAACGGCGTCAGCAGGAAGTAGCCGGCGTCGGCCCACAGGTCCGGGTAGTACTGGATCTGGGGGAACGGGTTCGTGGGCGGCGGCCCCAGGCCGCAGGTCTGCAGCTCCTGGCCGGCCACGTTGTCGGGCGGGGTCCCCGTGCAGTAGTAGGCGTCGCCGAAGACGGTCCCCTTGCTCACCGTGACCGAGGAGGTGGTCGACTTGGCATCGAAGTCGATGTAGGCCTGCGGCTGGTCCACGAGGATCGAGCCGTTCGCCCAGAGCTCCCCGTACAGGTGCAGGCT
>DASQQQ010000198.1:0-2937 GCA_035643355.1 Actinomycetota bacterium
CCGCCAGTTCTGCCACACCCGATCCCGCCGGATCGGTTGGAGGGGCAGCAGCCGATACTCCACTCCCTTTTCGGGTAGCACCCGGGCCTCCACTCCCCGGCGAGCGCCCACGAACACCGGCTCCATGGTGGGTCGCGCGGCCCGCATCGCCGCGGCGATGTTCAACGCCGGGTACAGATGCCCGCCCGTCCCACCGCCGGCGAACAGCACCGTCGCGCTCACGCGCCCCTCCCCCGCGCCTTCGCCAGCGCGCGGTCCCGCCGCTCGCTGATACGGGCGATGCTCATGAGCATGCCCACGCCCGCCAGCGTCACGATCAGGCTGGAGCGGCCGTACGAGATGAACGGGAGCGTGATCCCCGTGGGCGGAACCAGCGCCAGGTTCACGGCCATGTGCAGGAACGCCTGGACTACCACCAGGTTGGTGATCCCGACCGCCAGCAGGAAGCCGAAGAGGTCCGCCGCGTTCCGCGCGATCCGGTAGCCCACCAGCGCGAAGACGGTGAAGAGGAGCGTGAGCACGGCCACGCCCAGGAACCCCCACTCCTCCCCGATCATCGCCAGGATGAAGTCGTTGTGCGGCTCGGGGAGGAAGCCGAACTTCTGCTGACCGCGCCCGAACCCCCGCCCCAGGACGCCCCCACTCCCGAGCGCGATCAGCGACTGGTTGATCTGGTAGCCGAGGTCGCTCACGTCGGCCCGCGGATCGAGGAATGCCGTGATTCGCTCCATCCGGTACGCCACCCGCGTCACCTGGGACCACAGGAACGGCGTAGCGAGCAAGCCGAGGGCGACGAAGTGGGCGGGCCGTGCCCCACCCGCATACGCCACCAGCCCCGCGAGCAGAAGCGCGAGTGCCGCCGTGGAGAGGTCCGGCTGCGCCAGGATCAGCGCGACCACCAGCCCCCAGATCAGGAGGAACGGCGCCAGCCCCTTGCTCAGGCTCCGCAGCCGGTCCTGCTTCTTCACCACCAGCGCCGCCGTCCAGATGATCAGGACCAGCTTGGCCAGCTCCGACGGCTGGATCCCCACCGGGCCGATCATGAGCCACCGTCGCGCCCCGTTCGCTTCCGGCGCCAGATGCTCCATTCCCGGCAGCACCATCGCGATCAGCATCCCCACCACGACCGCGAGCAGCGGCCACGCGAGGGTGCGGAGCCGCCGGTAATCCACCTGCGCGGCCACCACCAGGGCCACCATCCCGGCCAGCGCGCCCGACATCTGGCGCAGCAGGAAGTAGTGGGGCACCAGGCCGCGCGACTGCGCCATGACCGCGCTCGCGCTGTAGACCATGATCAGCCCCACCGCCACGAGCGTCACCGAAAGGAGCAGCACCGCACCGCTCTCCCATCCCCTCCCGAGTCGGCTCGGGTCCTGCACCGCCCGCTGGCGCGGATACGGGTCCGCCGGGACCGTGCGGCCACGGCCGATCGTCGTCACGCCCGCCCTAGCCACGCGACACCCCACGCCCCCGTGAGGAACGGGATTCCACCAACCGGCGGAACCGCTCGCCGCGCTCCTCGTAGTCGCGGAACATGTCGAAGCTCGCGCATGCCGGCGCCAGGAGAACCGCGTCCCCGGCTTCCGCGAGTGTCGCGGCGCGGTCGACCACCGCTTCGAAGCCACCACGGACCACCTCCACGTGCGCCCGGTCCGATAGCTCCGCCGCGAGACGGTCTGCCGCTTCCCCGTAGGCGACCACGGCCTTGACGCGCCCTGCCAGTGCCGCACCGAGCGGTCCGTACCGCTCGCCCTTGTGCCGCCCGCCCACCAGCAGCACGGTCGGTCGGTCCATGCTCCGGACGGCGACCCGGGCCGAGGCGACGTTCGTGGCCTTCGAGTCGTTCACCCACAGCACGCCCTCGATCTCAGCCACGGGCTCCAGCCGGTGCGAGAGCGGGGCGAAGGAGCGGAGCCCCGGGCGGAGGGCCACCGGCTCGGCGATCACGGCGTATGCGGCGAGGGCGGTGGCCAGCGCGTTGGCCCGGTTGTGAGCGCCCAGCAACCTCAGCTCCTCCTGGCCGACGAGGAACCCGTCCTCCCCCGCCACCCAGATGCGGAGCATGCCATCCGCATCCACGTACGCCCCTTGCTCCCCCGGCTGAAGCGGGCCCTCGGCCCGGAACACCAGCCGCCGCCCGGGAGCATCGCCCGGCAGCGCCAGCACGTTCGGGTCCTCGGCGTTCAGAACCCACGTGCTCTCCCGCGACGCGTTGTCGAACAGGTGCGCCTTGTCGCTGTAGTAGCTCGCGAGGTCCGGGTACCGGTCCAGATGGTCCGGCGCCAGGTTCGTCACCACGCCCACCTTCGGCGCGAACGTGTCGATCCGGCCGAGCTGATAGGAGCTGGCCTCCGCCACGACCCAGTCCGGGGGGTCCGGACGCAGCGCGACCTCCGAAAGCGGCAGCCCGATGTTGCCCGCGGCTACGACCTCGCACCCCGCCTCCCGGAGCACGTGGGCCGCCCACGCCGTCACGGTGGTCTTGCCGTTCGTCCCCGTCACGGCGATCACGGGGGCCCGCAAGTGCCGATAGGCGAACTCGAGCTCCGACGTCCACGGGACCCCGGCGAGGCCGTCATCGTGCAGCAGCGGGAGGGTCGGCGGGATGCCCGGGCTCACCACCAACAGGTCGCACTCGGCCAGCCGGGCAACCGTATGCCCGCCCGTTTCCGCCCGCCCCCCCAACCGCTCGATCTCCGCCGCCGACTGCCGCACCTCCTCGCTATCGCCGGTATCCGATGCGAAGACAGCGCTGCCCGCGGCGAGCGCCAGCTTCGCCGCCGACCGGCCGCTCCGGCCCAGACCGAGGATCCCGATCCGCCGTGGCTCGATCATCGGATCTTGAGGGTGCTGAAGGCCACGAGCGCGCACAGGATCCCCAGGATCCAGAAGCGGATGATCACCTTGCTCTCCGCCCAACCCCTCTGCTCGAAATGG
>DASQQQ010000199.1:0-8619 GCA_035643355.1 Actinomycetota bacterium
AGACCTCACCTGCACCGAGACCGTGCGGCTCTCGGACGATCGGCGGCTCACCGCGATCCAGCTCCAGTGGGAGTACCTGGAGCGGGCCGGGAAGTACGTGGAGCAGGAGGACGACCACCCGGCGAACCGGGAGGTGCTTCGGCGGTGGGAGCAGACCCTCACCGCGCTCGAGGCCGAACCGCTGTCCCTGCACCGCGAGCTGGACTGGGTGGCCAAGTACCGGCTCCTGGAGGGCTACCGCGAGCGTGACGGGCTCGCCTGGTCCGATCCCAAGCTCCGCCTGATCGACCTTCAGTACCACGACGTCCGGCAGGACAAAGGCCTCTACCATCGCCTGGCCAGGGCGGGGAAGGTGGAGCGGATCGCCTCGGACGAGGAGATCGAGCGGGCCGTGATGGAGCCCCCCTCCGACACACGCGCCTTCTTCCGAGGCCGGTGCATCACGAAGTACCCACAGGCCATCGCGGCGGCGTCGTGGGACTCCATGATCTTCGACACCGGCCGCGATGCCCTGCAGCGCATCCCCATGCGCGAACCCCTCCGCGGGACCTCGGCGCACGTGGGGGATCTGCTCGAGCGCTCGCCCGATGCGGCGACGCTCGTGGACCTGTTGCGCTCGTGAGGCCGACGGCGCCGACATCCGGCGCGGAGCGCAGGTCCGGGTCGACCGGGGTGGTCCTGGGCTCCCGATAGAATCGAAGGGACAGGAGCGGGGGCAGGAGCGGAAGGAGGCTCGAGCCGTGCCGCAGGAGCAGGAGCAGAAGCGGACCCAGCGCACGACCGGTGGTGGCGCCGGCGAGGATGCGTCCGATGCCGGACAGGCGCAGGTGACCTCCCGGGGCGAAGAGCTGAAGGAGGAGATGGACGACATCCTCGACGAGATCGACTCGGTGCTCGAGGAGAACGCCGAGGAGTTCATCAAGAGCTACGTCCAGAAGGGCGGCGAATGAGGGACCAGCCGCTCGCGCCGCCGGTCGCGTCCGGTGGCCCCATCGGTGCGGACCCGAGCTTCTTCCACCTCGTGGTGCGGGAGCATCCCGAGCTCGCCCGGCCCATGACCATCACGGCCTCCCCGGAGCACCTCGGCCCGCACGGCACCACGGTCCTCGGCATGAAGTTCGGCGGCGGCGTGGTCCTGGCCGGTGACCGCCGCGCCACCGAGGGGTACGCCATCGCCGAGGACAAGATGGAGAAGGTCTTCGCTGCCGACGATCTCTCGGTGATCGCCATCGCCGGCGCAGCGGGCCAGGCCGTCGAGATCGTGAAGCTGTTCCAGCTGGAGCTCGAGCACTACGAGAAGATCACCGGCGATCGGCTCTCGTTGGAGGGCAAGGCCAACCGGCTGGCCCAGATGATCCGGGGGAATTTCCCCCTGGCGGTCCAGGGACTGGTGGTGGTCCCGCTGTTCGGGGGCTACGACGAACGCCGCTCGGAGGGTCGGATCTTCTACTACGACGCCACCGGTGGACGGTGGGAGGAGGAGGACTACCACTCCACGGGCTCGGGAGGTCGACCGGCGAAGAGCTCCATGAAGAAGCGTTGGCGGCCCCAGATGCCCTTCGAGGAGGCGGTCCGGGTGGCGGTGGAGGCCTTGCTGGATGCCGCCGAGGAGGACGTGGCCACCGGTGGCCCGGATCCCGCGCGTGGCATCTTCCCCACGGTGCTCGCGGTCACCGCCGAGGGCGTGCGCCAGGTGTCCCAGGAGGACCTGCGCGCCGCCTACGAGGCGGTGGTGGCCCAGCGGAGCCGGGATCGGGGATCCCAGACCTCGCAGACCGGCACCGGCACCGGCACGGGCACCGGCGCGGAGGCATCCTGATGTCGTTCATGCCGTACGTCCCGCCCGAGCAGCTCATGAAGGATCGCTCCGAGTACGCTCACAAGGGCATCGCCAGAGGCAAGTCGGTGGTCGGCATCGAGTACGCGGACGGGCTGCTGTTCCTGGCCGAGAACCCCAGCACCACGCTCCACAAGATCTCCGAGCTCTACGACCGTATCGCCTTCGCCGGGGTGGGCAAGTACAGCGAGTTCGAGGACCTGCGGATCGCGGGGGTCCGGCTGGCGGACCTGCGCGGGTACTCCTACGGACGCGAGGACGTGAAGGCCAAGGACATCGCCAACGCGTACTCCCAGGCCCTGTCCACGATCTTCACCCAGCAGATGAAGCCGTACGAGGTGGAGATCCTGGTCGGGGAGGTGGCCGGGGACCACGGCAACAACGAGCTGTACCACATCTTGTTCGACGGCTCGGTCACCGACGAGCACGGCTTCGTCGGCATCGGCGGACACGCCGACGCCCTGTCCAGCGCGCTCCAGGGCTCGTACCACGAGGACTGGGATCTGGCCACGGCGGTGCGGGAGGCGGTGACGGCGCTCTCGCAGGCGGAGGGCGGGCAGGTCGAGCCGGCCTCGATCGAGGCCGGCGTGCTCGACCGAACCCGCGGGGCTCGACGCAAGTTCCGTCGCCTGCCCGCGGACCAGATCGAGCAGATCCTGGCGGGCTGACCCTCTGCGATCGGCTGGTCGGACCTACACTCCTCGTGTGGACCGACGGATCTTCGGCTTGGAGAACGAGTACGGCGTCACCTGCACGTTCCGCGGCCAGCGACGGTTATCACCCGACGAGGTCGCCCGCTACCTGTTCCGGCGGGTGGTGCACTGGGGACGGTCCTCGAACGTGTTCCTGGAGAACGGCGCCCGACTGTACCTGGACGTCGGCTCGCATCCCGAGTACGCGAGCCCCGAGTGCGATTCCCTCACCGACCTGGTGGCCCACGACAAGGCGGGGGAGCGGATCCTGGAAGCCCTCCTTGCCGCGGCCGAGGTCCGGCTCCACGAGGAAGGCATCAGCGGGCAGGTCTACCTGTTCAAGAACAACACCGACTCGGCCGGGAACTCGTACGGCTGCCACGAGAACTATCTGGTGGCCCGACAGGGCGAGTTCGCCCGGATGGCGGACATCCTGATCCCCTTCTTCGTGACCCGCCAGATCTACTGTGGGGCCGGCAAGGTGCTCCACGGCCCCCGGGGCGCGCAGTTCTGCATCGCGCAGCGGGCCGAGCACATCTGGGAGGGCGTCTCCAGCGCCACCACCCGCTCCCGGCCCATCATCAACACGCGCGACGAGCCGCACGCCGATGCGGAGCGCTTCCGTCGCCTCCACGTGATCGTGGGCGACTCGAACATGAGCGAGTGGACCACCTGGGTGAAGGTGGGCATCACCGACCTGGTGCTGCGGATGGTCGAGGCGAACACCGTCATGCGCGACCTCACCCTGGAGAACCCGATCCGAGCGATCCGCGAGATCTCGCACGACGTGGCGTGCCGCCGGAAGGTGCGTCTGGCCAACGGTCGGGAGCTGACCGCGATCGAGATCCAGGACGAGTACTACCAGCGCACGGCGCGCTTCACCGAGCGTCGGGGCGCCGATGCCCAGACCACGCGGCTGCTCCAGGAGTGGCGGGGGGCGCTCGACGCGCTGGCGGCCGGGGCGCCCGACCGGCTGTCCCGGAAGATCGACTGGGTGGCCAAGCAGCGGATGATCGAGCGCTACCGCAGCAAGCACCAGCTCCCGCTGTCCTCGCCGAAGGTGGCCCTGCTGGACCTGGCCTACCATGACGTGAACCGGGACCGGGGTCTGTACTACCTGCTGGAGCGCTCGGGCAAGATGGAGCGGGTGGTGGGGGAGCGCGAGATCGCCCGGGCCATGCGGGAACCGCCGCAGACCACGCGGGCCAAGCTGCGGGGTGACTTCATCAAGCAGGCGAAGCAGAAGCGGCGGGACTACACGGTGGACTGGGTCCACCTGAAGCTGAACGACCAGGCCCAGCGCACCGTGCTGTGCAAGGACCCCTTCCGGAGCGTGGACGACCGCGTGGAGCAGCTGATCGCACACATGTGAGCCGCCGGGCTCAGCGGTACCGTCGGGCGTTCGCCGCCATCCGGCCGGCCAGCACCCCGGCCGCAGAGGCGGCCAGGAAGAAGATCGGATCGTCCCCCGCGCTCCGACCCATGGATCGGACCTCCACCCCGAGCCGGGACAGCAGCTCCACGCCGGGACGTCCATCCACCTCGATCAGCTGATGGCGATCCTCCAGCTTGCGGGACCGGAGGACGTCCCACACCTGCGTGCGGGTGGCCTCCTCATCGATCACGGGCACCGCGACGTTGGCCGGGACCCGGCACACGTCGCCCAGGATCGTGAGCGAGTGGTGGGAGACGACGCGGTGTCGCTCCCGGGGATCGGTGAAGGACATCCGCAGGGCGGCCACCGGACGACCCCCCACCGCCTGGGCCGCGTTGAGCAGGTTGCCGCTCCCCAGGGCCGAGACCCCCCACTTCGTGTCGGTGCCCAGGTTTCCGGGACCGTCGGCCGCCACCACCACCTCCGCGCCCAGCACCTCCACCGCGGCCAGGAGACCGGTCCAGACCGAGACCGCCTCCAGGTCCCCGCCGAACGCCTGGCCGCACGTGATGAACCCGTCCACCAGACCGGCCTCACGAAGACGGGGCAGGAGTCGCGAGAACGCGCCGGGGAGGGCGGCCCCGTCGGTCATCAGGTAGACGACCCTGGCCCCGGCGGCGGCCTTCGCGCCGGCGGCGATGGGTCCGAGCATCGAATGCAGCGGCGCCCCCACCACCGGCGTGCTGCGCAAGCCGGCCGAGGACTCGAGGACGTCCCGATGGACCTCCTCGACCGAGAGCACCGCGGCCTGCGACGGTGTGTACCGAGCCTTCATCACCCGTCCGGCATGGTGCAGCTCGGTGGGAGCGGCTCCCTCCACGGCCATCACCAGGTCCATGCCCCCGGTCCCCAGGTCCAGCCACCGGGCCGTGGTGTTCACCACCACCACGTCGCCCACGTCCACCGGCCCGGTCAGCTCCGGGTACGCGAGGGCCGCGGCCGGCCGGCCGTCGACCTCCACCTCGAGCTCCAGGGCGGTGGAGGGGGTGGGACGCACGGCGAGCACGGTGCCCCGGCGGAGCCTGACGGATGCCCGGTCGGCGCACATGGCCCGAGTATGATGCCGCACGCATGCACCCGCTCGAGCGTCTGGTCGACCTGGTCGCGCTCCTGCTGGAGTCACCGCGCCCGGCGACCTTCGACCGGATCCGGGAGACGATGCCCGAAGCGTACGGGCAGGAGGACGTCAGCAGCGCCAAGCGCATGTTCGAGCGGGACAAGGACATCCTGCGCGATATCGGCGTCCCGATCGAGGTCACGGCCACCGACGTGTGGGAGGTCGAGCAGGGCTACACGATCTCGAAGGAGCGGTACTACCTACCCGAGGTGGACTTCTCGCCGGAGGAGATCTCGGCGCTGTTCGTGGCCGCCCGTACCGGGAGCCAGGACGCCTTCGCCGAGCAGGCCGTGCGCAAGCTGCTCTCGGGGACCGAGGGCGGTCTGCTTACCGGCGCGAGCCCGGCCCCCCTGGCCGCCGAGACCGGCTCCTCTGACGCTCGCCTGCTGCGGGCGGCAGAGGCCATCGCCGAGCGTCGGGTCGTGACCTTCTCGTACCGAACCGCCCGCGGTGAGACCTCCGAGCGCACCGTCGATCCCTGGGGCCTCGTCTTCCGCGGCGGGCACTGGTACCTGGTGGGGATGGATCGCCAGCGGGGGGAGATCCGCGCGTTCCGCCTCTCCAGGCTGACCGGCGAGCTGTCCGTGGGCGACCCCGCCGAAGCACCGCCGGAGGGCTTCCGGGCCGCCGACCAGGTGCAGGTGGGGCCGTGGGGGCCGGGGGAGCCGGGGGAGCCGGGGGAGCGAGCCAGGATCGCGTTCTCCCCCGACGTGTCCTGGTGGGCGGTCCGGGGGCTGCAGGGCGTGCGCGAGGAGCGGAACCGGTCCGACGGATGGGTCGAGTTCAGCCTGCCGGCCGCCCCCGGGGACGGGCTGGTCTCGTGGGCCCTCTCGTTCGGTCCGGACGCCGAGCTGCTCGAGCCGGTCCGGCTGCGCCACGAGGTGACCCGACGTCTGGAGGCGGTCCTTGCCGGCTGAGGGTGAGCGCCGCAAGCGGGTCTCGAGGGCCTCCGAGCGCCTGGAGCGCCTGTTGGCCGTGGTCCCGTACCTGGTCCGCCACCCGGGGACCGAGCTGGTCGAGCTCGGCAGGCTCTTCGGCGTGGGGGAGGACGAGCTGCTGGAGGACCTGAACCGGCTGTTCATGTCGGGACTGCCTCCCTACGGCCCGGGGGACCTGATCGGCGTCGAGATCGACGAGGGTCGCGTGTGGATCGACATGGCCGACTACTTCTCCCGCCCCCTCCGGCTGACCCGGGTGGAAGCCCTTGCCCTGTACCTGCGGGGGACCGAGCTGGCCGCGACGCCCGGGCTCCCGGAGTCGGCACCGCTCTCCTCCGCCCTGGGCAAGCTCCGAGGATCACTCGGCCCGGACGGACTCGGGGACCTGGGCGGTCGCGTCGAGTGGACCCGGTCCGATGGTCCGGACGACACGCTGCAGACCCTCCGTCGGGCGGCGGAGGGCCGGGAGCGTCTCTCGATCGAGTACTACGCGGCCTCCAGTGCCGAGCGAACCGAGCGCGAGATCGACCCGGAGGAGGTCTTCTTCGCGATCGGCAACTGGTACGTGGCGGCGTTCGACCATCGGTCGGGACAGGAGCGGCTGTTCCGAGCCGATCGGATCCGCACCGTCGCTCGCACGGGGGTGAGCTTCGAGCCCCGAGGGCTCGAGGGTGCCGGGCGGCCCCTGTACACCCCCACCGACCGGGACCTGTGGATCCGGCTGCGGTTGCGCCCCGAGGCTCGCTGGGTCGCCGAGTACTACGAGGTGGAGGACCAGCGCGAACGGGGGGACGGGGATCTGGAGGTCGTGCTGCCATCGGCCCGTCTGGAGTGGGTGGCCAGGCTGGTGCTGCGCCTTTCGGGTCAGGCTGTCGTCCTCGATCCGCCGGAGCTGAAGGACCGGGTCCGAGAGCTCGCCGAGCGGACCCGAAAACGGTACGAACGAGGTAGTCCGCACGACGTATAGCCGGCTAAACCGCTCCTCGGGCGCCGCCGATACAGGTCGTGTTATGACGACCATCCGGACGACATGCCCCCGGTGCGGGGAAGTGGACATGGGCCCCGAGTCGATCCTGCTATCGGTGACGCGGGGCGGCCGGGAGGGCACCTACCGCTTCACCTGCCCCACCTGTCTCGACGCCGTGGAGAAGCGCGCCGACCGCAAGATCGTGGCCCTGCTGGTCTCCGCGGGTGTGGACGTCGCCAGCCAGGCCGACGGCACCGGACGGCTCGGTCTGGACACCGAGTCGACGTTCGACCGGGGGGACCCCATGGAGGATGTGGACCCCAGGGGCAAGCTGCCCCAGGGCCCCGCCTTCACGATCGACGATCTGATCGACTTCCACTTCAGGCTCGCCGACGACCGGTACATCCAGGACTTCTTCGCCCAGCAGCACTGAGCCCCTCGGTCCGGTAGCATCCTCGTCGGTGTCAGCTCCCGCCATCGTGTGGATCGTGGTGGGCTCCACCACCACCGTGGCCATGGCCGCCGCCATCATCGCGCTGGCCCGCCACGTGCTGGTGCTGGGCCGGAGCCTGCGGCGGTTCCAGGAGGAGATCCAGCCGCTGACCGAGGACATCGTGGATGGAGCGACGCGGGCCTCGTCCCGCGGCCAGCGACTGAGGTCCGAACTCCCGTCCGGTCCCAGGTAGGGCCTCCGCAGTAGAATCGACAGGAGCCCCTCCCGACGTACGGAGCAGCCCGTGTTCAACATCGGACCCCTCGAGCTCATGGTGATCCTGGTGATCGCGCTCCTGGTGATCGGGCCGAAGCGCCTCCCCGACGTGGGGCGATCCGTGGGGCGGGCGCTCCGGGAGTTCCGCCGGGCGCAGGACGAGGTGACGAGGACCATCACCGGCGGCCTCGACGAGGAGCAGGACATCGAGAGCGGCGAGGCGGTCCCGGGTGCCCAGGCCACGGGCACCTCGACGGGTCCCGAGGGGTCCGGCCCGGCGCCGGTGGATCCCACCACCGACGCCGTGCGGACGCTCGGCCGGAGCCTGGCCGAGCTGCGCCGGGCTCGGGAGGAGCTCCAGCGGGGATTCCGCGTCGACCTGAACGAGCTGACCCGGCCCGCCCCTCCGCCCCGCCGGACCGCAACCACCCGTCCGACGCCCCCGCCTCAGCCGGTCACCGAAGAGACACCGCCCGGGCCGGACGTGGTCCCGGGCCAGGCCGCCGGGACGCAGGAGTAGTCCCGGGCGGGCCGGTCGATGGCGTCCATCACGAAGCGATTCCGCCGCCCGGGCCGCCGTGCCGCCGATGGCTCGATGACCCTGGTCGAGCACCTCGAGGAGCTCCGGACCAGGCTCTTCATCGCTCTGGCCTCGATCGGGGTGGCCTCGATCGTCGGGTGGTTCCTGTACAACCCGGTCCTGCGCCTGCTGCGTGACCCCTTCTGCAAGAGCCTGGACAACCTCCCCGTCGGCTCCCGGCCCCCGACCGGATGCGAATTCGTATTCATCGGGGCGGTGGACGCGGTCGTCATCAAGCTGAAGGTCGTGGTGTTCCTCGGTCTGCTGATCGCCCTGCCGGTGGTCCTGTACGAGCTCTGGCGGTTCATCGTCCCCGGTCTCACCAAGCGCGAGCGCCGCATGGC
>DASQQQ010000200.1:0-4309 GCA_035643355.1 Actinomycetota bacterium
GAGCTCCGCCGCGCTGGGAACGAGGTAACCGGTGAGGTTGCCCGAGAGCGGCGAGCCGAGCTCGTCGTACGCGACACCCTCGTACAGGGCTTGAGCGACGCCCTGCGCCAGACCCCCGTGCACCTGACCGTCCACGAGGAGTGGGTTCAGGATCCGGCCGCAGTCGTCCACGGCCACGTGGCGCACCAGACGCGCCTCACCGGTCTCGATATCCACCTCGACCACGGCCAGGTGCGCCCCGAAGGGGTAGGTGGAGTCCTTCTGATGGAACTTGCCCCCCGCCGACAACCCCGGCTCCATGCCCTCGGGCAGACGCCCGGGATCGGCCGCCACGGTCGCCAGCTCCCCCCAGCCGAGCGAGGCCTCCGGTGCGCCGGTCACCCCGATCCGGCCGTGCTCGTGCACCGTCACGTCGGCCGGCGACGCTTCCAGCAGGTGCGCCGCGAGGACCCGGGCCTTCTCCACCACGCGCTCGGCCGCGTTCCACACCGCGGTCCCACCGAGCTGCAGGGACCGCGAACCGTAGGTCCCGTCGCCCGCGGGCACCACCCCCGTGTCCGAGTGGATCACGGTGATCCGCTCCATGGGGATCCCCAGCAGCCCGGAGGCGATCTGCGCGAGCGATGTCTCATGGCCCTGTCCATGCGGCGAGACCCCGGTGAGCACGGTGACCCGGCCATCGGGATGGACCTCCAGGGAGCCGAACTCGCGGCCGGCGAAGGCCGTCACTTCCACGTAGGTGCTGATCCCGACGCCGAGCTGCACACGGTCCCCCCGCGACCGTCGCTCGGCCTGCTCGGCGCGAAGGCCCTCCTGGTCCGCCAGCCGAAGCACCGCGTCCAACGCGCCGGGATAGTCGCCCACGTCGTACGTGGTCCCTACCGACGTGCGGTACGGGAACGCCTCGGGCGGGATCAGGTTCCGACGCCGGAGCTCGACCGGGTCCATCCCGAGCTCGGCGGCCAGCAGGTCGATGGCCCGTTCGATCAGCGCCGTGGCCTCCGGTCGCCCCGCGCCCCGGTAGGCGGACACCGGGGTCGTGTTCGTCACCACCGAGCGCCCGCGGGAGGCGACCTTCGGGATCCGATAGACGCCGCACAGCATGGACCGGGTGGTCGGCGCCAGGTAGCCGGCCAGGGGGTACGCGCCCAGGTCCGCCAGCAGGTCGGCCCGGAGCCCCACCAGCGTTCCGTCGCGCCTGGCCCCGAGCTCCACCCGTTGGATCTGGGCTCGGCCGTGCGTCATGCTCACCAGGTTCTCGGTCCGGGTCTCGGCCCACCGCACCGGCCGGCCCAGGCGGATCGCGGCCGCCGCCACCACCAGGTACTCGGGGTAGGTGATGAGCTTGGCCCCGAAGCCACCCCCCACATCGGGTGCGATCACGCGGATCCTGGCCTTGTCCAGTCCCAGCCACTCCGCGAGGTCGCTGCGTACGTCGAACGGGATCTGCGTCGAGACCCAGACCGTGAGGCGGTCGTCCGGCTCGGGCACCACCGCACAGGCGTTCGTCTCCATCGGCACCGGTGCCAGGCGCTGGTTGACGAAGCGGCCCCGCACCACGACCTCGGCCCCTGCGAGGACGTCTTCGTCCCACCCCCGCGCGAACTCGTGGGCCAGGTTCGTCCCGGCCGCGGCGAAGAGCAACGGGGCGGTCGGGTCCAGGGCCCGCTCGGGATCCACCAGCGGCGGCAGCGGATCGTAGTCGACCGCCACCACCTCGGCGGCGTCCTCGGCCCGTGCCAGGTCCTCGGCCACCACCACGGCCAGTGGCTCCCCCACGAACCGGACCACCCCGGACGCCAGCACCGGGCGGTCGAAGGGACCGTGCACGTTGCCTGAGGGAGGCTGGGGGCGCAGATCCAGATCGGCGGCGGTCAGGACGGCGACCACGCCGGGCATCGCCAGCGCGTCCCTAGGGTCGATGCCGCCCAGGCGCGCATGCGCCATCATGGAGCGCACGAACACGGCCCGCAGCGCCCCATCGATGCTGATGTCGTCCACGTACCGGCTTCGGCCCTCGAGGAACCGTGGGTCCTCGGTGCGGTGGACGACGCTGCCGAAGATCGAGGTGGTCATGCGGCGCCCACTCTAGAGGAGGCAGAAGCAGCAACGCCGGGGAAGGCGCAGCCGACGGGTGGCGATGATGACCCTCGCCGCGTGCCTGAGCCTCATGGCGAGCCTCGTCGGTGGAGGCGCGAACAGCATCAGCGCTCGCCAGGTCCGGCAGAGGGCGGGGCTTTTCCGGCGCGGAACCCGAGGGTAGGGTCAGGTATCGGGCGGATCCGTCGTCCCCAACAAGGGAGGTGATGGTGTGAACATCGGCGAACCGCGACGCGTGATCGAAGTGGAGCCGGTCTCCCTCCCGGTGCCCGAGGTCCTTCCCGACCCCGAACCGGCTCCGGAGAAAGAGCCAGTTCGCACGCCTGCCCCGTAGTCGGTCGGCATGCTGCGGACCGGGATCGATCCGTCCATCGAGCGGATCACCGAGCCGATCGTGGCGTGGCGGGCGTGGACCCTGTTCTCGCGAGGGCATCACGCGGAGCTCCGCCTGCGACCCATCGTGGGCGGGCGACGTTCCTGGCCGCCCCGGCGCCCGGCGGGTGCCTCCTGTCCCAGGCGGTGCCGGCCGGTGCCGGGCGTGGACTGCGTCTGCGGTCTCTACGCCACCCACGACCCGCTGGCCCTGCGACACGCCCGTGACCCCGCGGTCGTGGGGACCGTGGCGCTGTGGGGCCGCGTGGTCGAGCACGACCTCGGGTATCGCGCTTCGCGAGCCTACCCGCAGCGACTCGCGCTCGTGTGCCACCTCTGCTTCTGGCAATGGGGGCTGGATCGCGCCCGGCCCGATCATGTCGCGAGGCTCCGGGGCGGTCGGCTCGTGCCCCTGTGCCGCCCTCACGTGGAGATGTCGAATCGCTACGGCTACCGGACCCCGAGCCTGATGCCGGCCGACGCCGTGGAGCAGGCCCTCCTCGATACCTACGCGGTCGATCCCCTTCGGGTCGAGCCTGGTGATCCATCGGGGATCTAGCCCCGGGCGAACGGACACGCGCTCGAACGTGGGGAGGGACCATCTGGACGCGATCTTGGCCCCCGAGCGGAGGGCCGGACGGCCGAGCTACTCGCGCTCGTGCAGCCGCTGGATCACCGGTGACGTGTCCAGGAGCACGATCCCCGCGAACAACAGGGCCAGCCCCACGGCGATGCCGAGGAACGGCCAGACGCCGCTCTGAACCCGCTCACCGAACAGGGCGATGCCGAGCCCGATGGCGAACGAGGGCTCGACCCCGTCGATCACGGGCATGCTGGCAGCCAAGGGCCCAGATCGAAAGGCGCTCTGCACGAGGTACAGACCACCGATCGCCACGACCGCCATGGCGTACGGCTGCCACACGGCCAGGGCACCGAGACCGTGGTGCTGGAAGACGGCGACCATGGACTTGAGCAGGGCCGAGGTGAGCGCCAGGGCCACCGCCGCGGCGGCAGCCATGAACGAGGCCCGGACCGGGCCCTCCGCCGGCCGTGCCGCCCCCAACGCGCCGAGGATCACGAACCCCGAAGCGGCCACGGCGAGCCCCCACAGGACCAGCGCCGGCAGGGGGTTCCCGCTGGTGGGGCGCGCGCTCACGATCCCCAGCGCGAGCCCCGCCACCACGCAGGAGACGCCGATCCACTCCCGCAGCTCGAGGTGCATCCCGTGGATCCGCACGGAGATGGGGATCGCGAAGATCACCTCGGTGACCAGCAGGGGCTGCACGAGGACGAGCGGCCCGAACGCCAGCGCCAGCGACTGCAGACCGTACGACAGGAGCGCGAAGCCGATCCCCGCCCACCACAAGGGCACCCGGGCCAGCGAGAGCAGCAGTCCGGGCGAGAGCGCGCCCTCCGGACGAGTACGGGCCACGCGCTGCTGGACGACCCCTCCCACGGCGAACGACACCCCCGCCGCCACGGCAGCGACGATGGCGATGAACACGCCTGGTTGTTCCCGCTCGAGCGGCTCGGCACTCGCCGCCGGTCGGCACCGGTCGTGGTCGTGAGCATGTCGGTGGCGATGCCGGGTAAGCGTCTCGTATGCGAGTGGGGAGCGAGCGGGAGCGTCCATCGGTAGGGGTCATGGTCACGCTCGTCAGGAGCCCCGGGGGCGGCGGCCACGTGAAGTGCTGGGAACGACTCACGGAAGCCGCGGCCGCGACGCCGAACCTGGTCGACCTCACCGTGTACTTCCTGGGCCCCACCGAGCGGACCACGGAGCTGGGGTCGAACGCGCGGTTCGTGACGCTGCCTCCGCGGCTGGGGACCGGCCGGT
>DASQQQ010000201.1:0-3738 GCA_035643355.1 Actinomycetota bacterium
CGAGCCATGCCCTACGAGGAGGACCTGGCGGAGCGGATCCGCGAGCTGATCGCCGCCGAGGCCGGTGTCACCGAGAAGGAGATGTTCGGCGGGCTCGCCTTCTTGATCGGCGGGAACATGGCCGTCGCTGCGAGCGGCGAAGGGGGGATCATGGTGCGGGTCGATCCTGCGATCTCGGACCGGCTGGTCGCGACCACGAGGGCTCGTCCGGTGGTCATGCGCGGGCGACCGATGCAGGGTTGGCTCCGGGTGGACACGCAGCACCTGCGCGACCGCCGTCAGCTCAGCCGGTGGGTGGAGCGAGGTGTCTCGTTCGCTCGCTCCTTGCCAGCCAAGTCATGAGCCGTCCCCCGCGGTCCTCGGCCCCGGTAGGCTGATCGGATGCGGTGGGTCGCGCTGCCGGCGGGCATCGTCGTGCTGGGGTGGACCCTCCTGGACGTGTTCCGCACGCTGGTGATGCCGCGGGCGGCTCGGGGCCGGTTCCGTCTCAGCCGCATCCTGTTCATGCCGATGTGGCGACCCTGGCGGTGGGTGGGCACCCGGCGCAAGACCATCCAGGCCCGCGAACACTTCCTGTCCGTCGCCGCGCCCTTCTTCTTCTTCGTGCTGCTCATCACCTGGGTGCTGCTCGCGTTGGTGGGTTACGCCCTGATCCTGTGGACCCCGGCGTTCCTGGACCCCGGCTCGCCGGGAGGTGCCTCGTTCGCGAACGCCCTGTACGTGAGCGGTACCTCGCTGTTCACCCTGGGCTTCGGGGCCGCCGGGGCGACCGGGTGGACGCGCTCCATCGAGGTCCTCGCCGGCGCCACCGGCCTGGGGATGTTCGCGGTGGTGATCGCGTACCTGCCCGTGCTCTACCAGGCCTTCAACCGCCGAGAGGTCGGGGTGCTGCTGCTGGACGCCCGGGCGGGATCGCCACCCTCCGGTCCCGAACTCCTCCACCGGATGGGGAGCGCCGGCATGACCTCCTCGCTCTCGGAGCTGTTCGTCGAGTGGGAGCGGTGGGCGGCCGACGTCCTGGAGACGCATCTGTCGTACCCCTTGCTGGCGTTCTTCCGTTCGCCGCACGACTACACGTCGTGGGTCACGGCGCTCGGCTCCGTCCTGGATGCCGCCACCCTGATCATCACGGCCACCGAGGACGAGCCCGATCAGCGCGCCAAGCTCCTGTACGGCACGGGTGTCCATGCCGTGGAGGACCTCTTCTACTACTTCCGGGTCAGCGAGCGCCCGGCCCTGATCCAGCGCGAGGAGTTCGCCGAGGTCCTGCAGGACATGAAGGACGATGGGTACTCGGTTCGGCCTCTCGATGAGGCGTTCGCCCGCTTCACCGAGAAGCGGGCCAAGTACGCCCCGCGCCTCGACGGGCTCTCCGTCGTGCTGGCGGCGCCGCCCGCGCAGTGGATCGGCGACCGCTCCTTCCTGGGAGCTCGGACCCAGCACCGAACCCCGTCGGAGTGAGGATCCCGATCGGACCGGTCTCAGCCGGCCAGCAGGAGACGCAGGTCGAGCCAGCGCGCGAGATCATTCAGCTCGCGGCGCACGGCGGCGGCCACGGCCTTGCTGAACGGCAGGTCCTCGTGGATCGTATCGACCCGGAGCACCCCAGCCCCGCGGTCCGCGGTGGCGTCGACCTTGCCGATCAGTCGGTCGCGGTGCAACACGGGCAACGCGTAGTAGCCCCATCGGCGTTCGGCCGCCGGCTTGTACATCTCGAGCTGATACTCGAAGTCGAACAGCTGCAGGGCACGCTTGCGGTCGTGCACCAGCCGGTCGAACGGCGAGAGAAGGGCGGTGCGGCCGGAGAACGGACGACCCAGCACCGACGGATCCACCCGCCAGTGGCCCCTGACGCCCTCGACGATGGCGGGCTCACCTGCCTCCCCCACATCCACCGGCTCCACCGGAGACTCGGGCGCGGTGGCTCGGGCGATGCCGAGGGCGCGCAGCCGTCGCTCGTCGCGGTTGCGCTTGGCCTCCGCGGCCGGGACGACGCAGTGGTCCGGGTAGACGCGCGACGCCAGGTCCCACAGGCGCTCGGGTCCCTTCCGGCCGGCCACCGCGACCTCGCCCCGCTGCACCATGAAGCCGAGCAGCTTCTCCACGTTGCGGTTGTTGGTCCAGCCGGTGGATCTCCAGGCTACCGCGCACGTATCCGGCAGCTCGCGCATCGTCAGCGGCCCTGAGACGCCAAGCCGGGCCAGGATGTCCCGCCGGCAGGCGTCGTTGACCTGGACCCACTCGCGCACCTCGTGCTGCCATGGTCGCAGCTCCCCCCGACCGGGCCAGTCCCCCATGTCGGCCCGAAAGAGGGCGATGTCTTCGGCGGGCCGGATCATCGCATGCAGCTCGATCAGGCTCCTGTCCTGGATCGCGTCGCGCAGCGCGGCTGGGGAGTACGAGGAGCCCAGGCGGCTCCACACGACCAGGTCGGCGCTGGGTGCCACCGCGGCGATGGGGTCAAGCTGCAGCAGGGTGAGGTGGCGAACGAGGGGGTGCAGACCGGCCGGTCGCTCCCCGTCGAGCAGCTGAGCCTGCACAGCGATCCGGCGCGCCTCGCGGCGGGAGAGTCGGTGGGCGTCGCTCACGCCTCGACCGCCGGGAGGGCTTCCCGGTACAGCCGGTACTCGATCGGACCGGCGAAGGGCATCGCCGAGGCCACGGCCGCGTACTGGGGGTCACCCGACTCCGCCGCATCCTCTCGCTCGAACGTGGCGGCGTCCGGGTACTCGAACACCAGCATCGCCGTGTTCATCTCCCCGGCCAGGGCGCCGAACACCCTGGGCAGCGCCCACCCGCGGGCCCGCCGGGACTCCCGCCAGCGCTCGGCAGCCTCCAAGAACTCGATCCACCGACCGGTCTCGATGCGGCCGGTCACATGCAGCATGACGCTCACGTTCCTCAACTCCTCGAAGGGGCGACCGGACGACCTATGTGGGCTGACCGGGCTGCAACGGACCCACCCGGTAGGGTCGCATCATCTCGTTGTCCTCGTGCTCCAGGATGTGGCAGTGCCACACGAACTGACCCGGCGTCCGAAACCTGGCCCGGACCCCGCGTGATCTGGCCCGGGTAGGCGATCACCGTGTCCTTGAACCCGGATTCCCAGGACTGGGGCGGCTGCGGCTCGGATTCCGGCACGACCTGCACTTCCCGCGTCTGCTCGTTCACGACGATGGCCTGCCGATCCACCACCTCGAGGTGATCTCGTGGATGTGGATCGGGTGGGCATCCGCCGTCGCGTTGTACAACTCCCACACCTCGGTGGCGCCCACCGCCGGGTTCTCCGTAACCGGCTCCATCCACAGCCGCTTGGTCCACTTCCCCGGCTCCACGTTCGGATCGCCGGCCAGCGTGCCGAGCAGCGTCTTGGCCGGGGCGTCCTCGAACGACTCCGGGGCTCGTTGAACTCCGAGGCTCCTCGAGGAGCGCCAGGGGCCGCGTCACCGTCTCGCTCGGGAGCGCAGCGATCGGCGGCAGCTGCAGGAACCGTGGGGGGGTGGTGGGATCCGCGGTCCGTGAGGGGACGACACGGAACGCCATCACCTGACCCGTGGTGGCTGGGTCGGCCACCGAGAAGTCCTCGCCAGGTGTGCCGCCGCCGTACGGCTCATCCGGTCCCACGTTGGCCAGGACATGATCGCCCACCGGGACGTGGGTGAAGTCGACGATCAGGTCCGCGCGCTCGGCGGGCCCCATCAGCAGTCGGTTGCCGTTGGTGTCCGTCAGGTTCACGGG
>DASQQQ010000202.1:0-9554 GCA_035643355.1 Actinomycetota bacterium
TTGCGGACGCGGTCGTGGACCGACGAGGGCGACAGACCCACCTTGCGGCCCACCTCGGCGTAGGTGGCCCGGGCGTCTTCCTGGAGGGCGGCCACGATCTCCAGGTCCCGCGCGTCCAGCATGCGGGCATCATACGGGCGGGGCGTGGGGATGGCTGGGAGGGGGAGCGGGGGAGCGCGCCGGCCGGAGCGGCCGATGGACGAAAACCCCCGAGCGGCCCATTGTCCGGGACCCGGTCCCGGGGGTAGAAAGCCCCAGGAACGGCCCCTCCTCTCCCGGGCCCGAGTCAGGAGATGCGCGTGGGGCCGTCCCACGGGACCGGGGGGGACATCCGTCTCGTGCCCCAGCGCAGCGGTGGCAGGACCCGCTGGCTGGCGGTGCCGGATCCGGCCCTCGGGGCCGCGCTCACCGCGGCCGTGACCGCGGTGGCCGGTCGGGTCCAGCGGGTCCTGGGCCCCGAGGTGATCGCCAACCGGGTGACGGCCGCCGATCCGTCCGTGCCCAGCCTGTCCCTGGAGGACTGGGTCGATGCCCGGAAGCGGTTCGCGCTCGCGGCCCGGTCCCTGGCGGGGCGCGGGACCGGGCTCTTGGCGCTGGACGTGCGCGCCTGCTACGCCTCGATCCCCCCGTCGACGGTCGCCCGGTCCCTGGTCCGTCTGGGTTGCGGGCCGCGGGAGACCCTGAGTGGGTCCCGAGCCATCGGCCGTGCTGGCCAACGCGGTGCTGGCCCGCGCCGACGGCGTGCTGCGCCGAGCAGGCGTGGCCCACCTGCGCTGGGTGGACGAGTTCTGGATCTCGATCGCGCCCGGAGCCTCCCCTTCGCGGCTCTCGGCCACGCTCACGGCGGCCCTGCGGCCGCTCGGCCTGGCCCTGGCCCCGGAGAAGGCTCGATTCCTGCCGGGCTCGGAGGTCCCGGGCGTGGACGGCGGTTCGGCTCCCGGCTCCTGCATCGGGCCGGGGTATCATCGGCGCTCCGATGCGCACCCTGTACCGGGCCTCCACGGTCCACACGCTGGCCCATCCCCCGGTGGGGGAGTGGGTCCTGGTCGACGGCCGGCACGTGGAGCGGGTGGGCTCGGGTGACCCACCGAGCGCCGACCGGGTGGTGGACCTGCCCGGCACCGCGGTCCTGCCGGGGTTCGTGGATGCCCACGTGCACCTCACCGGGACCGGTGAGCATCACCGCGTCCCCGAGGTGAGTCGGGCGCGATCGGCCCAGGAGCTGCTGGAGACGCTGACCCGGCTGACCCAGCAGGAGCAGGGGCCGCTGCTGGTCCACGGGTTCGACGAGAGCGTGTGGGAGCGGCCGGAGCCGCCGTCGATCGAAGCGCTGGACCGGATCACCGATCGGCCCCTGGCGGTGGTGCGGGTGGATGGCCACCTGTCCCTGGCGAACCGGGGAGCCATCCAGGCGGCCGGCGCTGGGGACGAGCCCGGGGCCGAACGAGACGCCGGGGGAGCCCCCACGGGGAGGCTGACGGGGGCCGCCAACGCGAGGCTGCGGCGCTGGTTCCAGCAGCACCTATCCGACCGCGACGTGGAGCAGCTCCAGCTCGAGGCGGCCAGCCTGGCCGTGCGTCACGGGATCACCGCCGTCCACGAGATGTCGATGCCGGCCGAGCGCGGGATCCGCGACCTGCAGATCCTGCTGGGCCACCGGCATCGGCTGCCGGTGGACGTGGTCCCCTACGTGGCCACCACGGACATCGCCCAGGTCATGGATCTGGGGCTCCCCGGCATCGGCGGCGACCTGCCCGTGGACGGCTCGCTCGGCGCGCGCACGGCCTGGCTGAACGAGCCGTACCGAGCCGGGGAGGGACGGGGGACCCGCGCCTTCGATGACGAGGAGCTGGCCGGGTTCTTCCACGCCGGGCATCTGGCCGGCCTCCAGGTGGGCGTGCACGCGATCGGCGACGCCGCCATCGAGCAGGTGGTCGGCACCTGGGAGCGGGTGTACCGGACCCTCGACTCCCGGCAGCGGCGCCATTTCCGGGCCCGGCGACACCGGATCGAGCACTTCGAGATGGCCGGTCCCGATCTGGTGGAGCGGGCGGCCGCCTTGGGCCTGGCCATCTCGGTCCAGCCGGGGTTCGACGCGGCCTGGGGACACCCCGGATCGCTGTACGAGCAGCGCCTGGGACCGAACCGGGCCCGAGACATGAACCCCTTCCGGTGGGTCCTGGAACGAGGGTCCGAGATGGGGGCCGGGTCCGATTCCCCCATCACCTCGATCGATCCGCTGGTGGGGATCGCCGCCTTCGAGTCGCACCACGACCCGTCGCAGCGCCTGTCCCGAGCCGAGGCGATCCGCATCTACACCAGCGGCAGCGCCCGGCTGGCCCACCTGGAGGACAAGAAGGGGAGCTTGGCGCCCGGCATGCACGCCGACTTCTCGGTCTGGGACGACGACCCGGTGACGGCGCCGACCCTGGACGAGCTCGGCCCCATCCTGACCGTCTCGTTGGGCCGCGAGGTCTACGCCTCCTGAGGCTGCCTCCCACCAGCGTGTTTGACAGTGCCCGGAGGCCGGTCCTACAGTACGCCCGCGTCACCGCCTCGGCGGGGACGCAGCAGGACCCAAGAGGCTGAGTAGAGAACGCGGCGCCCCGGCGCTGCGGCCCCAAAGGTCTCTTGGGTCCTCTGTCGTTCCCCGCTCCCGCCGCCCCGCCCCCTCTCGGGCATCGCGCTCCGCGGGTTTGCACGCCGTCCCCGTGGGCATCCTGTGCGGGAAACCTCTGCCTCTTGACCGCGAGGTCGGGAACAACCGAAGGCGAGCGGGTGTTTATGCCCGGAAGGCCCTTGCGGGGTTGCGCCGGGGCAGTATGATGCGCCGGCCGGAAAGAGTGACCGATGGAAGACATCGAAGAGCAGATCGAGGACGAACAGCTGGACGAGCCGGGGGAGCCCGGCGAGATCGATGCCGACGCCTCCACGCCGCCGGCGGCGGACGATGGCGATGGCGAGGACGTAGAGTCGATCGAGGACCTCCTGGTCAAGAAGGAAGCCCAGGAGGCCGAGGAAGAAGACGATTCCGTCCTGAACATGTCCCGGGAGGAGCGCCTGGAGCCGCTGGCGGTACGGGTGGTGCCGCCGCAGCCCACCGAGTTCATATGCAAGAGCTGCTATCTGGTGAAGCACCGCAGCCAGCTCAAGGACAAGGCGCGCATGCTCTGCCGGGACTGCGCCTGAACCGACCCGCCCTCCGCCTCACCCTCGCCATCCTGATCTCGGCCGGATGCGGGATACTGCTCTCGCTGGCCCTTCCCCCGGTCGACGCCGGATGGATCGCCTTCCTCGCGCCCGCTCCCTTCCTGTGGGTGATCCGCCGGTCGCGTCCGCTCCGCGGCCTGCTCCTGGGGTTCGTGTTCGGGCTGAGCTCCTTCGGAGCGATCCTGTGGTGGATCATGCAGTTCGGTCAGCTGGCCTGGGGCGCCCTGGTGGTGGTCCTGGCGGCCTCGGTGGGGGTCTTCGGGCTGCTGGCACCGGTGCTGTGGCGGCCGAGCCGACCGGTGGTGTCCTCGCTCGGCCTGGCCTCGGCCTGGACGGTGACCGAGTGGATCCGGGGCATGTGGCCGGTCGGGGGCTTCACCTGGGGGCAGCTCGGCAGCACCCAGACGGGCAACCCCTTCCTGCTGCCCCTGGCCTCGGTGGGCGGGGTGTGGGCCATCTCCTTCGTGGTGCTGCTGGTGGCGGCCCTGCTGGTCGAGGCCGGCACCAGGGTCCGCTCCCGCCCGGTCGGAGCGGCGGGGCTGGTGGCGATCGCCGCCGTCGTGGTCCTGGCGCCGGTGGCGATCCAGATCCCTAGGCCGACCGGTCGGATCCTGGACGTCGCGACGATCCAGGTCGACGTGCGACGGGCGGCGGGGCTCCCGCCGTTGCGGGAGGACCAGCGTGTGGCCGAGCTGGTGATGCGCCTGGACCGGACCCTGACCGCGGACCCGCCGGACCTCGCGATCTGGGGCGAGAGCTCGCTGGACCCGGGGGCCAACCTGCCCTCGTTCCGGCCGCGGGTCCGCTCGACGATCCGGCAGGTGGGGGTCCCCACGCTGGCGGGCGCGGTGGTGGAGACGCCGTCGGGCCGCTTCTACAACCAGAGCCTCCTGTTCGATGGATCGGGCAGGGTGGTGGGGGAGTACCGGAAGGTGCACCTGGTCCCCTACGGGGAATACGTGCCCTTCCGACGCGAGCTCTCCTGGATCTCGGCCCTCAGGCAGATCCCCTACGACGTGACCCCGGGGGATCGGGTGCATCCGCTGCACGTGGACGGGATCACCTTCGGCAACGTGATCTGCTTCGAGAACAGCTTCCCGGGCATCGATCGTGAGCTGGTGAACCAGGGGGCCGGGTTCCTGGTGGTGACCACGAACAACGCGTCGTACGGCTTCAGCGCGGCCTCCCGCCAGCACGTCATCATGAGCCAGCTCCGGGCCGTGGAGAACGGCCGGTGGGTCGTGCACGCGGCCGTCTCGGGGATCAGCGCGCTCATCGATCCCCAGGGTCGCATCGTGAGCGAGACGGGGCTGTTCCAGCCGGCCGTCCTGCGCGCTCCGGTGCGGGCCTCCACGGCCCGCACCCTGTACACGCGCCTGGGGGACTGGGTCCCCTGGCTGGCCCTGGCGTTCACCCTGGGGCTCCTGGTGGCTCCCCGTCGCCGCCGGCATCCGGCCCGGGAGCCGGGCCCGGGACCGGCCCGGCCGCGATCGCTGGTGCTGCTTCCCACCTACGACGAGCGCGCCACGATCGCCCAGGTGATCGAGGCCCTGCTGGCCCTGCCCCAGGCGCTCGACGTCCTGGTGATCGACGACGCGTCGCCCGACGGTACCGCCCAGGTGGTGCGGGCGATGGCGGAGGGCCATCCCCGGGTCCGGCTGGTGGAGCGCCCCCGCAAGGCCGGCCTGGCCTCCGCCTACCTGGTGGGGTTCCGCCGCGCCCTGGAGGAGGGCTACGACCTGGTGGTGGAGATGGACTCGGACCTGTCCCACGACCCCTCCGAGCTCCCCGCCCTGCTGGCGGGGGCCGCCCGGAACCACCTCACGATCGGCAGCCGATACGTCCCCGGCGGGTCGGTCACCAACTGGAGCCGGTCCCGAATCGCGCTGTCCAGGGCGGGCAACCGGTACGCGAGGCTCGCGCTCGGCTTGCCCTTGAGCGATGCCACCAGCGGGTACCGCGTCTTCCAGGCGGCCCTGCTCCGCCACCTGGTGCAGGGGGGCATCCACTCCGACGGCTACGGCTTCCAGATCGAGCTCGCCCTGCGATCGTGGAACGACGGGTTCCGCGTGGGCGAGGTCCCGATCTCGTTCCGCGAGCGCCAGCACGGCGTCTCCAAGATCTCGCGGCGCATCGTGGTCGAGGCGCTGCTCATGGTCACCCTGTGGGGCCTCCGGATGCGGTTGGGCCGCCCTCCGGTGGTCGGCCCGCAGAACGCCCATAAGGGACATTATGGAACCTAGAGCAAGGGATGGCATCCTGGGCTCGGATGCCCCCTCGGGCCGTCCCATCCCCGTTTCGCGGACCCGCTGATCTCCGCAGGACGTCGCTCATCGGCGGCGACCCGACGTAGACGGGGTCTAGGTCGAACGGTCCATGTGCGGTAGGTACCGTTCGGCGGATGGTGTAGGAACGCGCTCCGCGTACCATCCCTCCTGGCGGGACCGCTGTCCCGCCAACGGGCTACCCGGATCTCGGGGCTTGTACGGAGGGAGGACGACGATGCGTGGGACGCGAAGGCGCCCAGCGGACGGCCGGACGCGACGGAAGCGGTGGGAGCTCATCGGGCTGCTGCTGTCGCTGACCCTGATCCTTAGTCAGAGCATCGGGGTGGTCGGCGCCGCGGCGTCGGACGGCCCGATCAGCGAGCCGGACGACGTGGCCACGGCCACCCCGGCTGTAGACGCACCCCAGGCGGCGCCCTCGCCGAGCGAAGCCCCACCGGCGGCCGAGGATCCGGCCCCGGGGCTCGGCGCCGAGCCGGGGGCCACGACCTCCGAGCAGACCCCCTCCTCCGGGGGGCCGCCCGCCGGGGGCGACGGAGCTGGGACCGATCAGCAGAGCCCGGAGCCGAGCGCGGACGCCACGAAGACCGCCTCGCGGACCGGCGGCGGCGGCGGTTCGGTTGCGCCGACGCTCATCTCCTCCCCCTCCTCGGGATCGCTGAACGTGGACCTGGATCAGTTCGCGAACCAGCCCGGCAAGGGCTGGCAGAACGGCGACCTGAACGGGAACAACTCGGCGTACCACGAGGGGGACGTGGTCCCCTTCCGCCTGGCGATCGAGGGCCTGAGCGCCGGGTCCCACACCATCCACCTCAGCTACGACTTCACGGCCGGCGGGCACGAGGCCTACGACTTCCTGGCCACCTGGGACGCCTCGGAGAGCCCGAGCCTCTGCGCCTCGGGCGGCGGGGCGGTCTCCTCGATGTGTCCGGGCCTGCCCTCGGCCCACACGCACGTCTTCCCGAGCGATCCCTTCGCGCCCGGCTCCCCCACCAAGGCCGGACTGACGGTCGCCGGGGCGGAGTCCTTCTCCGGCCTGTCCCGGAACCTGACGATGTACGGGGGGACGATCGACTCGATCGGCGGCCCTGCGCACTCGGGACCGGTGTCGGGCAACAGCACCGGTGACATCACCGTGCACTTCACCTCCTCCGGCAGCGCGGTCCTGTTCGCGTGGGGCGGGCACCTGGCCGAGTCCGCCTACTGGGTGCGGACCAACGGGGACCCGAACGGGGCCTCGCAGGTGTCCGGGGCACCCTGGCACATGCGGACCCAGTCCCTGGACGGGTCCGGGAACAAGAACCAGGACCGGAGCATCCAGCCCAGCGCGATCGTGGCCCTGCCGGCGCTCGCCATCCAGAAGAGCGCCGACGCGGGCACCGTGCAGATCGGCGACCAGATCGGCTACTCCATCACGGTGACGAACACCGGGAACGTGGGCGTGAGCAACGTCTCGGTGCAGGACGCGCTGCCGGGCGGCTCCGGGATCGACTGGAGCGTGGCCGGCACCACCGGCGACACCAACGGGCTGGACTGCTCGATCGGCGGGTCGCCGCCCAGCCAGGCGCTCTCCTGCACCAAGGACAGCCTGGCCAAGGGCGGCAGCTTCACGGTCCACGTGACCAGCCCGACCAGGGGGTCGGCCTGCGGCACCTACGACAACACGGCCAGCGCCTCCGCGGACGGGGTCGAGGTCGTGCAGTCGCAGACGGCGACCATCGTGGTCGAGGGCTGCGGTACCGACCTCAAGATCACCAAGACCGCGTCGAGCGACGCGGTCCCCTACGGATCGTCGTTTTCGTACACGCTCACCGTCCGCAACCAGGGCAGCGGGCAGGCCACCGGGGTCGTGGTGATCGACGATCTGGCCGACAGCCTCACCGGGGTCTCCGCGAGCTACGACGTGAACCCCGGGAGCCCCGGGGACACGGGTGCCTGCTCGGTCGACACCGGCAACCTGGTGACCTGCCAGGTCGCCACGCTCGCCCCCGACGACGGGGCGGCGAACGGGCCCGACACGATCCGGATCCAGATCCAGGCCACGGCCCCCGACACCTGCGGCGCCATCACGAACACGGCCCACGTCAGCTCGGACCAGGACGCCACGGGCTCGGACAGCAACGAGGTTCAGATCGACGTGACCGGCTGCGTCACGCCTCCGGCCCCGATCGGCATCCGGATCGTGAAGGGAGGACCGGCCCTGGCGCACGTGGGCGACACGATCACCTACACGTTCGACGTCAGCCTGACCCAGTCGACGCCGCTCTCGAACATCGCGGTCAGCGACCCGATGTGCAGCACCGCACCGGGGCTGGACTCCAAGGCCGGCGGGAACCAGGACGACGTGCTGGAGCCGGGTGAGACCTGGCGTTACTCCTGCACGCACGTGGTCACCTCCAGCGATCCAGACCCGCTGCCGAACACCGCCACGGTCACGGGGACCTCGGAGGACGAGCGGACCGCGACCGATCAGGACAGCCACCTGGTGGACCTGATCCACCCGGCGATCCGGATCGTGAAGACCGCGAGCGCCAGGTCCGGTGAGCCGGGGGGATCGGTGACCTACACCTACGTCGTCACGAACACGGGCGACGCGACCCTGTTCGCGATCAGCGTGGACGACGACGTGATCGGGCACATCTGCGATATGGCGTCGCTCGATCCGGGTGCAAGCTCCACCTGCACGGCCGGCTACGTGCTGCCGGATCGGAGCGGTCCGATCGACAACGTCGGCACCGCGGTCGGATCCGACCAGACCGGGGCCAAGGTGAGCGACCACGATAGGGCCTCCGTGGCCGTGGTCCTCGGCACCACCGTCACGCCTCCGCCCACCACCACCCCGCCCAAGGGCACGGCCTTCACCGGAGCGGCCGACGCCGTGCCGCTGGCGGCCCTGGCGTTGGCGCTCCTCCTGGCCGGGTCGGGGATCCTCTTCGCCAGCCGGCGGAGGAGGCAGGGCTCTGCGCCCGATTGACCCCCGAGGGGATCGGGGGGAACGGCCCGGGCATCTCGCCCGGGCCGTTCCTTGTCCCGGGGCCGTCCCGTGCCCCGCTCCCCCACTCGGTCAGCCGACCGGGACGGGGCGTTCTCCGAGGCCGAGGAGGCACCGTCGCCCCCCGCTCCCCGTGCATCCCTCGGGCCGAGGGGCCGTGTCCTCTCCCCCGGGGACAGGGGAGCGGGACGCTACCAGCGGAGCTTCAGATGGCGGGCCGCGCGGGCCTCGTCGAGCCTGCGCACCGGCGTGCTCACCGGGGCCTCGTGAAGGAGCGCGGGATCCGTGGCAGCCTCCTCGGCCGCCTGCACCATGGCCGCGGCGAAGGCGTCGAGCGTCTCCGTGCTCTCGGTCTCGGTGGGCTCGACCATCATCGCCTCCTCCACCACCAACGGGAAGTACACGGTGGACGGATGGAAGCCCAGATCGATGACCCGCTTGGCGACGTCCACGGCGCGGATGCCCGTCCGCTCCTTCAGCGGCCTGCCTGTGGCCACGAACTCGTGCATCGGACGGCCCGGGTACGCGGTGGGGAACGCCGGTCCCAGCAGCTCCGCCAGGTAGTTCGCGTTCAGGACGGCCAGGTCCGCCACCTCCTTCAGCCCATCTCGCCCGTGCAGGAACACGTACGCGTACGCGCGGACCAGGACCCCGAAGTTCCCGTGGAAGCCGTGCATCCGCCCGATGGAGCGAGCCCCGCCTTCCTGCAGGTGGAAACGCCCGTCCGCGTCCCGCTCCACGAGCGGGCCGGGGAGGTAGGGAACCAGCCGGTCCACCACCCCCACGGGACCGGCCCCGGGACCCCCGCCACCGTGCGGGGTGGCGAAGGTCTTGTGGGTGTTGATGTGGACGATGTCGAAGCCCATGTCGGCCGGCCGGGCCCGGCCCAGGATCGCGTTCAGGTTGGCGCCGTCGTAGTAGACGAGCCCCCCGGCCGCGTGGACCACTTCGGTGATCCGCTCGATCTCCTCCTCGAACAGGCCGAGGGTGTTGGGGTTGGTCAACATCAGCCCGGCCACGTCCTCGTCCACGAGCCGCTCGAGCGCGCCGACGTCGACGAGGCCTCG
>DASQQQ010000203.1:0-2132 GCA_035643355.1 Actinomycetota bacterium
CGCGGAACACCGCGTACAGTCCCCCCACGCCGAACAGCAGCGAGAAGACCACCAGACCTCCGACGGAGACCCGCGCCCAGTTCAGGTACGGGAGGCGGCCCAGCCTCACGGACCGCGTCAGCTCGCGAAGCCCGAGCTCCCAGTCGTTCGGCACTTCGCCGGCCTGCTCCAGCTCGGATGTCGCCGGATCCCCCTGCACCCAGGCGGTCGCCACCGTGATCGGCAGACCGATGACCAGGAGCGCGATGGCCGTCGGCCCGATCCACGCGGGCAGATGCACCAGGTCGTTCACCGTGCCGACGACCTGCAGGATGAGCCACGCGGCGCCCACATACAGGACGAGGACGCGACCGATGCTGCCGCGCCTCAGCCGTGCAAGGAAATCGTCCACTGCGGCCCCTCGAATGGAGGTGGAGCGAGGCCAGGGTGGCGCCGGAGGAACAAGAATAATGCCGCCTGCCGGGGCCGAAAGCAACGGACCGTTGATCGCCCCCGGAGCGAAGACGTCCGGGGGCGTTCTTCATGGCCGGGATCCGGTCGCCGTCGGGCGGACCCTCTCGCCTTACGAGCTGCCCGGACGGCCTCCCGTCACGGCCCTGGGGCGAGTGATCATCCCGGTGCCGCTCCCCGCGGAGCCACTCCCGTCCTCCTCGGGGTACTCGACGGTGTCGATGTGCCCGCGGGCGCCCGCGAAGCGACCGGCGCCGCCGACGATGTCCCAGTCTCCGGTGGCGTATCCCGCCGCCAGCAGAAGCGTGAGCGTGCCTTCGAGGTCCACCGCATCACCCTGTGGGCCGGTCAGGTGCACGCCGGCGTCACCGGCGAAATACGGCCCGAGCTGGGGGTCCTCGCCGGCCGCGCAGGCGGTGAACGTAGCCGTGCTCCCCTTCCGGTCCAGGCGGCCCAGGTGCGTGAGCCGGGCATCGAAGCTCCAGTGCACCGGGAAGACGAACCCGCCCGGGCACGCGACCATGCTCCCGTCGTAGATCGGCGAGACCCGGTAGGTCCAGGTGATCGGCACCATTGCTTCCCCATTCACCAGCGCCGGCCGCGCTACCTGCGCTGCGACTGCCGGGCCGGGCTCCCCGTCGGGCGACAGGGGATCCTGATCGCCGCAGGCACCGAGCAGGACTACGGCGGCGAGAACGGTCGGGCGCGAGAGTCGCTTCAGCATGGCTTCCTCCTCGGAATGCGGTCTCATGCCCCCGGCTCTGTGTCGGGTGGCGTGATCAGGATGGGGCGGGGGTCGTCATAGCGACGTGCGTCGCCCCGTCACAAGGGGAGGAATGGCGGGACGGTCAGCGATCCTCCGCCACGGCCACCTGGAACGCGGGAACGGGCCAGAGGGGCTCGACGAAGGGATCGGCGTGCAGGGCGATCCCCCGGGGCCTGCCCTGATCCAGGGCCCGCCGAAGAAGTGTCAAGGCGTGCTCCGGCTCGCCCGACCAGGCGGCGATGGCGGCAAGCCAGTAGTCCACGCTGCCGCGCTGGTACGGCCCCCGGACAGCCTCCAGGAGAGCCGCAATCTCGCGGGCCCGGCCCGAGGCACCCATGCGGGCCGCCAGGACACCTTCCCGGCCCAGCAGGTCGGGCGACCCGGGTCGGTCGGGGTGGAACCCCGCCGCCAGTTGCTCGGCCTGACGCAGCCGACCGCTCATGAACAGGGCATCGTAGTAGGCCATCCGGTACGCAGGGCGCGAGCGGTCCTCCGCCGGTCGAGCTTCGTACCATGCGAGGGCCGCCTCGAGGGCCTGGTCGGCGGCCGCGGCGTGGCCGTGGACGCGTAGCTCGGCCGCCGTCCGGCGCATCACGGTTCCGGGCGTCCAGCCCCGTTCCGAAGCCATCTCCGCAGTCCGGGCCAGGTCTTCCCGGACCGCGTCGAGGCGCCCGAGCGCCGCCAGGGCCCTGAGCTCGATGAACAGCGCTTCAAGCCGGTCCGGGTGCCACTGCCGAGCGCGACGAGCCTCCTTCAGCTCCCGCCGGTGCTCGTCCAGCAGGTGGAACGCCGCGGTCCAGTCATTCCACGGGCCAACCCACTCGGCGGCCCACGGACAGTGCGGGTCGAGAGTGGAGTAGAGCTCGAGGGCCTCGCGCGGCCGGCCGGCGCCGAGGGCGATCCCGGCCGAGATGTA
>DASQQQ010000204.1:0-6078 GCA_035643355.1 Actinomycetota bacterium
AGCTCTGGAGGCTACCGTCCAGCCGCGTGAACAGCGATCCCTCCAGCTGGAAGAACATCTGCCGCACGAGGCTCCAGGCCGGGCGGGGGCGGTAGTCCACGCCCAGGTTGACCTGGTTCGTGCCCGGCCGGGGGACGAAGCCCAGGGAGGGGTCGAAGTCGGTCCCGATGTGCCGATGGGTGAGGGAGACGTCCCACAGCTCGTTCGGATAGTCCACCTTGAGCCCCCAGGCGGACCTGACCCCGGTGAGCCCCTCCCGGTCCATCGCCAGCGCCCAGACGCCGACCAGGAAGTTCTTGTCGCCTCGGAAGTGGGAGGTCTGATAGGTGACATCGGGACCGGCCAGCCAGCTCCCACCCCGTCCGAGAGGATCGCCGAAGGTGGCGAGGAAGCCGGCCGAGGACTCCGAGAGCACGTTCTGCTCGACCCGGACGACCCCCATCGTGTTCGCCGGGGCCAGCCCCCGCACGTCCCCCATCCGCACCGCGAGCGCCCCGAGGTTGGTGTCGCCGGCGCGTCCGGCCAGCTTGGCCCCGATGTCGATGGGGACCGTGCGCCCCTCGACCAGGCCGATCCGGCGGCTGAAGAAGGGGATGAGGTTGTCGCCGAGCCCCAGGCTGAAGTCGAAGATGTCGGAGCCCTGCAGGAAGAACGCCCGTTTCTCGGGGAAGAAGAGCGGGAAGCGGGTAAGGTTCGTCTGTCGGGCGTCCACCTCGGTCTCGGCGAAGTCGGTGTTGACGGTGATGGTGGCCTCCAGGTTGGTCCCGATCCGCTGCCCGATGTCGATGCCCTGGTCCTCCTGCGTCTCCAGGTCCGAATCGGGAGCCGGGATCCCGCCGCCCGCCGTGACGTAGGGCCGCACGCTGAGCCCCAGTCCGACGCTGAACTCCGGAAGCCCCGTGAGCAGCCCCGCTCGACTGGTCTGCGTGACGCTGTAGTCCAGGACTGGGCTCGCCCAGCGGTCCGTCTCCTGCAGCCGCTCGATGCGCCGCTGGATGTTGAGCCCCCAGCGCCGTAGCCCCGAATCGAACGTGAGGCTCCGGACCGGGATCCAGATCTCCGCCGACCAGCCACTCGCGGTTCGCACCGCTCTGGCGTCCCAGACCGCGTCCCAGTCCGCGTTCTCCCCCTCGCCCCGGCGGCTGACCAGCGCGTCGTAGCGGGCCCCGTTCGGGTTCAGTCTGAACACGACGCCAGAGCGGCCGTCCAGAAAGGGATCCAGGACGACCGTCATGTTGTCCTCACCCCTCAGCGAGGCATCGCGCCGGACGCTGTGGGCCACGATTCCCGACGGGTCCGGGTCGTAGGCCACGATCCCGAAGATGAGCTGATGCTCGTCGGCGAGGACCCGGACCACGGTCCGTGCCGAGGGCCGACCGCCCTCGGTCGGCTCGATCTCGGTCAGGTGCGGGATGGAGTCGGCCTCCGTCCACGCCGGCTCGTCCAGCCGTCCGTCCAGGTGGATCGGACCTTCGATCCGGCCGGCCCGGAGCCCCGGACGGGCCGGCGCACCGCCCTGAGCGGCCGCGTCGGCGGCGATCGTCTGGGCCGCCGCCCACGGGACGACGGAGAACGCGGAGGCCGCGAGCAGGAGCGGAAACGAGAGCAGCCGGAGCGCCGAGCGGGCGCCCGCCGCTCCCGTGCTCTTCGGCAAGGAGTCGTTCGGGCGTGCGGGAGTCACGACCATCGTCGCCGCCGGCGGTTGGGCCCGCGACGGGAGAATCGACAGAGGCTCGTTCACGCCGCGCGGGGCACAGGTCAGCGGGCGCCTGCGGACCGGGCCTGCTCGAATGTGAAGGCGCCGGTGGACGACGACTTGCGCATGCCTGGCCTCGTCTATCCAAGAGTGGCGGATGCGGAGAATCCTACAGGTTACGCTGCATGAAAGGCTCCACGAAGCAAGGGCTCCCGGGCCGCTCCGTCGAGGCACCGCGCCCCGACGGCGTTGCCCTCACCCGGCTCCCTCCACGGCCGGGTGATCGCCGCGTTCCCCGCGTCCCACACCCTGCACGGCGCCGAAGAAGAGCTCCGGCCGCCCCCACAGGGAGTGGACGAAGATCGCGGTGACGCTGGCGGCCATCGCGATCATCGCCCACACCGGGTGGATCAGGCCGGTGGCTGCCATGGGCACGCCCACTCCGTTGAATGAGAAGGCGAGAACCACGTTCCGGACCATGCGGGTATAACCGCGCCGGCTGATCCGCCAGGCTTTCGGCACAGACGCCAGCCGGTCGTTCAGCACGATGATGTCGGCGGAGTCGATGGCGATGTCGGTCCCGGATCCCATCGCGATTCCGGTGTCCGCCTGCATGAGGGCCGGCGCGTCGTTGATCCCGTCGCCGACCATCGCCACTGAGGCGCCCCCGGCCTGGAGCCCCCGCACATGCTCGGCCTTCTCCTCGGGACGCACCCGCGCCCATACCGTCTCGATCCCGGTCTCCCGGGCCACCCTCTCGGCCGTACGGGCGTGATCCCCCGTGAGGAGCACGGTCTTCAGACCGTCCCTCTGCAGGTCCGCCACCGCCCCGGCCGCGTCCTCGCGCACCGCATCCCCTACCGCGATCCAGCCCAGGAACCGTTCGTCCAGGACGGCCCCGATCACCGTCCACCCCCGCTCCTGCAGGCGGCGGAGCTCATCGACGTCCCCGGACCCGGTGCCCTCCTCCGCCAGCCACTCCGGACTGCCGACCCTCACGACGCCGGCCTCGAGGCGCGCCACCACCCCACGACCCGTCAGGGCCGCGAAGTCGGCCGCATCGGGCAGGACCAGGCCGGCCCCGACGGCCGCCCGGACCACCGCCTCGCCCAGGGGGTGCTCCGAGCCGGCCTCCGCCGCCGCGGCCACGGCCAGCAGCCGCCTCTCCTCCACGCCGGGCGCCGGGTCGAGCTCCATCACCCGGGGTTCGCCCACGGTGAGCGTGCCGGTCTTGTCAAAGACCACATGCGTCGCCAGCCGGAGCGCCTGGAACGCCTCGCCGGTGCGCATCAGGATGCCGGCGTTGGCCGCATCACCCGCGCCCCGCACGATGGAGAGGGGCGCCGAGATCCCGATCGCGCACGGGTAGCCCATCACCAGCACGCTGAGCGCGGCGAAGACGGCGCGTCGCACGTCGGGCGCACCGGTCACGAGCCAGGGCACCGCCAGCCAGCCGGCGAGGGCGAGCAGGGAGAGGGTGAGCACGGCCGGCGTGTAGATCTGGAGGACGCGATCGACCAGATGGAGGAGCCCGGGCTTGAGCGCCCGCGCCTCCTCCACGCTCCGGACCACCCGGGCCAGGAAGCTCTCCTCCCCCACCGCAGTCACCTCCACGAGCAGCGTGCCCGCGCCGTTCATCGCGCCGCCCACGACCGCCTCGCCCGCCGCCTTCTCCACGGGCACCGGCTCGCCGGTGAGCACCGACTCGTCCACCGCCGAATGGCCGTCCAGCACGAGCCCGTCGGCGGGGACCCGCTCGCCCGGCCGGATGCGGACGCGGTCGCCGACCGCCAGCGCCTCGACCGGTACCGTCTCCTCCGCCCCGTTCCGCAGGCGCCGGGCGGTCCGCGGGGTCAGGTCGAGCAGCTTGCGCACCGCCTGGGAGCTCCGCGTCTTGACGATGAGCGCGAGCCATTCCGAGAAGCGATGATACGTGAGCACCATGACCGCCACGGCGAAGAAGGAGGCCGTCGGGTAGCCCGCCGGGCGAAGCGCCAGGCCCAACGTTCCACCGGCCAGCCCGGCCAGCGCGCCGATCTCCACCAGCACGTGCTGGTTCAGGATCCCGCGGCGGAGCGACTGGGCGGCGGCGGCGAGGAAGCTCCGACCCGGGCCCAGGAAGACGCCCAGCGCCAGGGCGCCCGTGAGCGGGGCCGCCCACGACGCGAGCGGGCCGGCCAGCTTCAGCGCGTAGAGGGCGACGCCGAGCGCGGCGAGGCCGGCGACGCCGGCCGCCTGAACGGCGCGACCGCGGGGCTGGAGGAGGGCCCAGGCGAAGGCGAGGAGCGTGGCGTACACGACCGCCGGCAAGGCCAGGCTCCAGCCGCCGGCGGGAGCGATGAGCGCGAGGGCGCCGAAGCTCGCGGCCAGCGCGGTCAGGAACCGCGAGCCCTCCCGGACGAGCTTCCGCTCCTGCTCCTCGAACGGCTCGACCTTCCGGGGGTCCTGGAGGTCGTAGCCGATGTCGAGCAGGGTCTGCATCAGCGCGTCGGGATCCGCGACCTCCGGATCGTACTCCACCAGCGCCTGCTCGTGGGTGAGGCTCACCGCCACACGGTCCACTCCCGGCCGGCGAACCAGCGCCTTCTCTATGGTGCCCGTGCACAAAGAGCAGTGCAGGCCGCCGATGTGGGCCCGGATGCGCCGACGCCCGGGACGTGACGCGGGCTCCTCGAGCCAGGGCCGCCAGCCGGTCGTCCCGGTCGCCGCCGAGGGTGCGGCGGCTCCGCTCGTCATGTCGCTCCCTCCGGGCTCACCGGACGGCCAGTCCGAAGTAGACCGACCAGATCCCCAGCGCCACGAAGGCGAGGCCGGTCCAGAGCGGCGCGCGCCGACTGAGCCCCGCGATCCGGTCCAGCCAACGGGACCCGCTGGCCGAGAGCACGGCCGCGGCCAGCGGCAGGGACAGGGCGAGCCCGAAGACGGCCAGCGACGCGAAGCCCTGCATGGCGGCCCGGGTCCCCAGCGTCGCGGTGAGAACGGCGCCCAGGAGCGGCGCCGCGCAGGCCGGCACGTTCAGCCCGAAGAGGACGCCGAGCGCGGCGCCGCCCTTCGTTCCATCGATCCGGGAGAGCGGCAGGCCCAGCGTCCGGACCAGCAGCCGTTGCCCCCCGGCCAGGTAGGCGATTCCCACCGCGACGTAGAGCGTTCCCAGCAGGATCCAGAAGCCGTGTTGAAGGCCCAGGAAGGCCGAGCCCAGGACCGCGGCGCCCGCGCCCAGGACCCCGAGGAGGATGCTCCTCGTCGCCGCGAAGGCCAGCGTCGTTCGGAGCTTGGCCGCCCGGTCGCGGTCCTCGAGGTACTTCACGAACAGCAGGCTGGAGCCTACGGTGCAGGGCTCGATGAACCCGAGCAGGCCGAGCCCGAGCGCGAGAGCCGCCAGGTTCCACGGCTCGGGGCCCGGGTTCACGAGCCACACCGCTCGACCGGGTCGACGGCATGGTCCGCGACCGCCGCCTCGATGATCCGGCAGCGGCAGACGGCGCCGTCCGGCACGTCCGTCGCATCGGCGCCCGCCAGTGCGCTCGCCAGGCGACGCTCCAGGAACCGTAGCTCCCGGATCCGCTCGCGGGTTCGCTCCAGGTGCCCGGCCAGCCGTTCCCGCACATGGTCGCAAGGCGCGCGCCCTTCGCCCACGATCTCCAGGACGTCCGCGATCTCGTCGAGCGTCAGCCCCAGAACCTGCGCTTGGCCGATGAACTCCAGCCGCTCCACGTCCGCCGGGCCGTAGACCCGATAGCCCGCGCCCGTGCGCTCCGGCTGCGGCAGCACGCCGAGACTCTCGTAATAGCGGATCGCGTCCCGGCTGATACCGGTCCGCTCCGCCAGCTTGCCGATGAAGAACACCTTCTCTCCGATCATGTCCGCTCTCGCTCTCCCTCGATCGTCCCTCACAAACAGAAGGTAAACCCTGGGGCCCGCTCCAGGGTCAAGGGTCCGCTCGAACGGCGCCCGCGCTCTGCCTGGATCCGCAACGGCCGTCGTGCGGGCCGGACGCGGTGAGCGTAGGTTCGAGCCATGTTCGTTCACGCGCTGGTCGCGGCCGCCCTCGCCGGACCCGTCGTCCCTCCGGAGCCGGCCTGCGCGCTGGCCGGGCCGCCGGTCCGCGCCGGCTGGTCCGGCGCCGTCCCCGACGCGACGGAGGCGGCGGCGCCGCTCCGGGTCGTGGAAGATGTGCCGCTGCCGGGCGGCCCGTCCCGGTTCGACTACCAGAGCCTGGAGCCGGCGTCCGGAAGGCTCTTCATCGCCCACATGGGCGCCGGCCGGCTGGTCGTCTTCGACGTGCGGGCCCGCAGGGTCCTCGCCGACCTGGACGGGTTCCCGACGGTGACCGGCGTGCTGGCCGTGCCTGCCCAGCGCCGCGTCTACGCGTCGGCGGCGGG
>DASQQQ010000205.1:0-2901 GCA_035643355.1 Actinomycetota bacterium
CGTCATAGCCGCAGCGCCCCGCCCAGGGAGCGGAGCGCCGCCACCGCCTCGGGGACCAGGTGCGGGCCGTCCAGGGCCGCGTCGGCCCGGTCCAGGAGCTCGTCCACCGTGGCGGCGGTGGCTCCCGGCGCAGAGCCCTCACCGTGATCCAGTACATCATCACGGAGCTGGAACGCCTCGCCCAGGGGGCGCGCGTAGGCCGAGAGCCCCGCCATCGCCTCCAGCGAGGCCCCCGCGAGGATGGCCCCGATGTGCAGCGGTCCCTCCACCGTGTACGCGCCGGTCTTCAGCGCCGCCACGCGGAGGGCGGAGGGCTCGTCCCGGGCCACCCCCGCGACGTCGAGGAACTGACCCGCCGCCACCTCGATCCGCATCTGGTCGTAGCGGCGAAGCGCCGCCAGCAGGCGGTCGGCTGGCACCTCGCTCGCCAGCAGGAGCTCATCGGCCAGCACCGCCGCCAGGTCCCCGATCAGGATGGCGCCCGAGCGCCCGTACCGCTCGGCCCGGTCCGCCGGCCCGGGGTGGTCCTCGGCCAGGCGAACGTGCACAGAAGGTACGCCCCGACGCCGGTCGCTCTCGTCCATCAGGTCGTCGTGGATCAACGCGAAGGTGTGGAACAGCTCGAGCGCGGCCGCGGCCTTCGCGATCGTCGCGTCCTCGGTCCCCCCACCGGCCCGGTACCCCCAGTAGCAGAAGGCCGGACGGATGCGCTTGCCGCCGGCCGCGAGGAGCCGCAGGATCTCCCCCACCAGCGCGGCGGCCCTGCGATCGATCGCCGCCATCTCCTCCATCCGTGCCACCAGGAAGCCCTCCAGCACCGGCTCCACGATGGCGCGGGGACGTTCCAGCGCCTGGAGGTGGGAAAGGGCCGTTTCCGGGTACATCGGGACCCAGTATGCCAAGCCGGCTCCGCCACGGGCGGCCCCCATCGGATCCCACGGGCTCGCCGTGCCGCCCTCCGGGGCAGACGGAAGGAGGGGCCTCGGGCTATAGTGGTCGCCGGTCCGCCCGGGCGGGCCGCCGCTCCATGGGTCGATCCGATCGCTTCCGCACGCTCGCGCTCTCCAGTGCCGCCGCCACGGCGGTGCTCATCGGATGGGGTGGGCTGGTGCGGGCCACGAACTCGGGGGACGGATGCCCGGACTGGCCCAAGTGCTTCGGGCACTGGATCCCGCCCTTCGAGTACCACGCCCTGATCGAGTACACGCACCGGTCGCTGGCGGTGGTGGCCACCGTCCTGATCGGCCTGCAGGCCATCGCGGCCTTCCGTCGGCACCGCCATCAGCCGATCGTGTTCTGGGCGTCGGTGCTCGTGGTGCCGCTCTTCCTGGTGCAGGCGGCCCTGGGCGGCGTGGTGGTGAAGACGGGCCTGGCGCCCGGATGGGTGACCGTGCACTTCGCGGTGGCCATGTTGGTGCTGGCCGATCTGGTGGTGGCGCTGGTGGCCTCGCTGGGCGCCGAGCGGCGTGCGCGCACCGGTTCGTTCGCGCGGCTCGCCTTGTGGACGGCGGCGGCCACGTACGCCCTGCTGCTCGCGGGCACCTACGTCCGGGCTCGGGACGCCGGGGTGGTCTTCCAGGACTGGCCGCTGATGGACGGGAAGCTGGTGCCGGCCCTGGGCGGGGCGGCCACCGTGATGTTCGTCCACCGGGTCCTCGCCGCGGCGGTGACGTTGCTGGTCCTGTGGGTGGCCATCCGAGCCCGGACCCTCCCCGGCCGGCCCCGGTCGCTGGTGATCCTGTCCACCGCGCTGATCGCGGCCTTCGCGGCGCAGGTGATGGTCGGAGCGGCGAACGTGTGGACCGGACTGGAGGCATGGGCGCGGGCCGCCCACGTCATGCTCGCCGCGGCCATCTGGGCCATCGCGGTGGGCCTGGCCGTGTGGGCCCGGTACGTCCCCAGCCCCTCCGAGGGGGAGGGCGCGCGGGCCACCCCGGACGAGGGCGTGATGGCCCGGCCCTCGGTCCGCGAGCGCACCACCGCCTACGTGCGGCTGACCAAGCCCCGGATCATCGAGCTCCTGCTGGTCACCACCGTGCCGGCGATGATCCTGGCCGAGCGGGGGATCCCGTCGCTCGGCCTCGTCCTGGCCACCCTGGGCGGGGGGACCCTGGCCGCCGGGTCGGCCAACGTCATCAACTGCTACCTGGACCGGGACATCGACGAGGTCATGCGCAGGACCCGCCGTCGGCCGCTGCCGGCCAACGAGGTCTCGCCCGAGCAGGCGCTCCGGTTCGGGTACGCCCTGGGGGCGGTGTCCTTCCTGTTCCTGTCGATCGTGGTGAACGTGCTGGCCGCCACCCTGGCCCTGTCGGCGATCGCCTTCTACGTCTTCGTCTACACCATGTGGCTCAAGCGGACCAGTGTGCAGAACATCGTGATCGGCGGGGCGGCCGGCGCGGTGCCCGCCCTGGTGGGCTGGGCCGCCGTCACCGGCTCGGTGGGGCTGCCGGCCTGGGTCCTGTTCGCGATCGTGTTCGTCTGGACCCCGCCGCACTTCTGGGCCCTGTCGATGCAGTACCGGACGGACTACGCGGCGGCGGGGATCCCGATGATGCCGGTGGTCCGCGGCGAGGAGGAGACCCGGCGCCAGATCCTCCTGTACACCCTGGTCCTGGTGGGCACCAGCCTCCTGCTCTACCCGCTGGGCCACATGGGGCCCGTGTACCTGGCCGCCTCGGTGATCCTGGGCGGGATGTTCCTGCACCGGGCCTTGCGGCTGTGGAGGGAGCGGAGCCGGGGCCTGGCCATCGGCCTCTACCGCTTCTCCATCCTGTACCTGGGGCTGCTCTTCGCCGCAGTGGCGGTGGACGCCGTCCTGCCCCTGGCCCGCTGAGCGCGCTCGCTCTCCCTCGTCCCTCGTGAGGGGCCGGCGGTCGGCCTAGCCCGAGATCCGTTGCA
>DASQQQ010000206.1:0-3723 GCA_035643355.1 Actinomycetota bacterium
AACGCCACAACCGACATGAGCCCGATCGAGATCAGGCCGTTCAGGAACGAGAACAGGCCCAGGATGAACACCGAGTTGTAGCGGTCGGCCAGCGCCCGGAACCGGAACCGCCGGGCCAGCCCCAGGACGACGTCGGACATCCGCCCGCCGATCGGGTACCGCTGTGGGTCGTCGGAGGGTCGCGCCGGCTCCCGGCCCGGCACCTCAGTGCTCCCCGGGCGCGGCCAGCCAGACCAGGACGGCGATCGCGAACGACAGCGCCTCGAACACCACGAGCCAACCCACGCTGCGTCCCAGGAAGTAGCGGTCCAGGGCCACCGTGAGGCCCCACAGCTGCCCGACCACGATGGTGGCCACGATCGCGATCCGGGCGTGGAGCATCCCGGCCCGCTCCGGATCACGCTCGTGTCCCGCGCCCGGCCCCGGACCGGTGTCCCGGACCAGAGGACCGCGGCGTTCCGACGGGTGCTGCATCAGACCTCCGTCCCGATCGCGAAGATCCCGCTCGGCCGTTCCCGCATCACCACCCGGGGCAGGGGCCGCGGTGGCGGGCCGGCGATGGGCACCCCGTCGCGCGCGTCGAACACGCCGTCGTGGCACGGGCAATCGAGCCGCTGGCCCTCCGCGTTCCACAGCACGGCGCACGACAGGTGGGTGCACACGGAGGAGTAGCCCACGAGCGTGCCGTCGGCCAGGCGCATGGCGATCGCCGCATCCTGCTCCGTGGGGTAGGAGAAGCGGACGGAGGCGCCCGGAGGAAGCGACCGTGCCACCCGCTTGGCCGGCGCACTCCCCGCACCCCGGCGCCGGAACACGCCCGCAGACACGGCGATCGTGCCGGCCAGCAGGCCCCCCGAGATCGTCACCAGGATCCGCAGGTAGTCGCGGCGGGTCACCGGAGCGTCCTCGCGGATCCGGTCCATCAGGGCGCGCACCGGGACGCGTGCCGAGCCGTCGGGGCGGCCGGGCTCGCCGAAACCCCCCGCGCTCACGCCATGCCTCCGGGGATCGCGCCCTCCGCGTAGCCGGCCGGCGTCACCACGGCGACGCCCGTCCGGATCTCCTGATCACCGAAGACGATGATGTCGCTCACGGTGGCGTTCGGACGCTGGGTCAGGAGCTCCTCCAAGGTCCCGTAGAAGATCGCTCCGGTGGGGCAGACGGTGGCGCACCAAGGAGCAAGACCGACCGAGGTGCGGTCGTAGCACATGTTGCACTTGTACTGGAGCTTCTCCTCGATATCGATCTTGGGCACGCCGAAGGGACAGGCGTGCACGCAGTTCGCGCAGCCGATGCACCGCTCCTTGGCCGCCTCCTGCACCACGCCGTCCGCGGTGACCAGGATCGCATCCGCAGGGCACACCTCGGCGCACGGGGCCACTGGATCCTCGCAGTGCATGCAGACCGTGGGCATCGAGGCGACCGTTTGACCCGCATCGATGTAGTCAAGGTGGATCATCGACCGGCCCCGGTGCGAGTCGCATTCACGGCAGGCGGCCACGCAGGCCTGACACCCGATGCAGCGACCGACGTCCAGGAACTGCGTCTTCTGCATCATCGCTCGCTGGTCCCCCTCCCCTGCGGCGCCGTCGGCGGGCGAAGGTTCGCGACCGTGTCCTGCTCGTAACGTGTGGGGCTCCTTCCTGGAGGTGGCGGCGGAGGAGCCACCGGATCGATGGTCCCTCCCGGCTCGATCCGGCACGCGCAGACCTTGAACTCGGGGATCTTGGAGACGGGGTCCAAGGCGTCGATCGTCATGGCGTTCACGGCGACCGGGGCGGACCAGTGATAGGGGACGAACACCGTGTCGGGTCTGATCGTGTCCGTCACCAGGGCCGGGTAGGTGACCGCCCCTCGGCGGGTCACCACCCGGACCGGGTCGCCGTTCGCGAACCCCAGCGAGGGATGCACCTCCACCCACGGTCGAGGGGTCTGCTCGACGAGCGCCCCGATCCGGCGGGTCTGGTTGCCCGAGAGGAAATGGGCGACCGTCCGTCCGGTCGTCAGCCGGAGGGGGAAGCCCTCGTCCACCGGCTCCGCCGGCTCGTGCCATCCGATGGCGTGGAAACGGAACCTCCCGTCGGGGAAGAACGAACGCAGGTCCTCGAACAGCCTGGGCGTGCCCGGATGCTCGGGGGTCGGACACGGCCAGAAGACACCGCCGGTCTCCTCGATCTTCTCGTACGTGATGCCCCAGTAGTCGGCCACCCCGCCCCTCGAGCTGGCCCGCAGATCGTCGAACACGTCTCGGGCGCTCGTGAACCCGAACCAGCGGCCACGGTTCAGCCGGCCAGCGATCTCGCTCATGATCCACCAGTCGGGCCGCGCCTGCCCCGGCGGCTCGGCGGCCTTGTTGTGCTTCACCACCCGGCCCTCCGCGTTGGTGGTGGTGCCTTCGTCCTCGGCCCAGACCACCGAGGGCAGCACCACGTCGGCCCGCGCCGCCGTTTCCGAGAGGAAGAAGTCGGCCTGCGCGTGGAACTCCAAGCTGTCGTACGCCTGGACCACGGTGGACAGGTTGGGCAAGGAGACGAAGGGGTTGTTGCAGAACCCGATCACCCCGCGGATCCCCCCCTCGCGCATCTGGGCCATCATCTCCACGAACGAGGTCCCCGCTCCGGGCAGCTCGACCTCGTCCACTCCCCAGGCGGCCGCGACGTGCGCGCGATGCTCCGGGTTCTCGATCTCGCGCATGCCCGGGAGCATGTCGGACTTCTGACCGTGCTCCCGACCGCCCTGACCATTGCCCTGCCCGGTGATCGTGCCGTACCCGGCGCCCGGCTTCCCCAGCTGTCCCGTGGCCAGGACCAGGTTGATGACCGACAGGCAGTTGTCCACCCCCTGCACGTGGTGCTCCAAGCCCCGCGCGTGGAAGGCCATGGCGCGCTCCGCCCGGCCCCAGAGCATGGCCACCGTCTCCACCTCGGAGGGCTCGATCCCGCAGATCCGTGCCACCTGCTCGGGCGGGTAGGCCGCCACCGCGTCCCGCACCGCGTCCCATCCCACCGTGTGCTCGTCGATGAACCGCTCGTCCGTCAGACCCTCCCGCACGACGACGTTCAGCACGCCGTTGAAGAACGCCGCGTCGGTGCCGGGACGGACCCGCACCCGCACGTCCGCGGTGCGGGCGATGGGGGTCTCCCGTGGGTCGATCACGATCAGCTTGGCCCCCCGGTCCCGAGCGCCCCAGAAGTACTGGGTGGCCACGGGGAAGGTCTCCCCCACGTTGGCCCCGGCCACGATGACCACCTGGGTCTCGAACAGATCCGCCCATGGGTTCGCCGCGCGGTCGATGCCGAACGCCTTCTTGTTCGCGGCCGCGGCCGACACCATGCAGAGACGCCCGTTGTAGTCCACGTGCCGGGTGCGGAGGGCGACCCGGGCGAACTTGCCGACCAGGTAGGCCTTCTCGTTCGTCAGGCTGGCCCCGCCGATCACCCCGAAGGCGTCCCGTCCCTGCTCCTCCTGGATCCGCCGGATCTCGGACACGATCCGGTCGAGGGCTCGGTCCCAGGAGACCGGCCGGAGAGGCTCACCTCGCCGATCGCGCATCAACGGGCTGGTGAGACGGTCGGGGTGGTTCACCTGCTGGTAGGCGACCACGCCCTTGGGGCACAGCCGGAGGTGGTTGATGTCGTGATCGCGGGCTTCCACCCCGAACACCCGGCCGTCCCGGTCCACCTTCAGGTACATCCCGCACTGCACGCCGCAGAAGCAGCAGTG
>DASQQQ010000207.1:0-7938 GCA_035643355.1 Actinomycetota bacterium
ACCGTGAACAGGCGGTCGGCCGTGGCCGCGTCCTCCAGCGTGACCCGCAAGAGCGTGCGCCGCTCCGGGTCCATGGTGGTATCCCATAGCTGTCCCGCGTCCATCTCACCAAGACCCTTGAACCGCTGCGGGTCGAGCTTCCTCTCGCCGTTGCCGTCCTGGCCACGGAACTGCTCCCACTCCCGCTCCGTGTAGAAGTAGCGCTCCTGCTTGCCCTCCTTCAGCAGGTACAGCGGCGGCTGGGCCAGGTAGACGTACCCGGCGTCGATCAGCTCGCGCATGTTCCGGAAGAAGAACGTGAGCAGCAGGGTCCGGATGTGGGCGCCGTCGACGTCGGCGTCCGCCATGATCACGATGCGGTGGTACCGAGCCTTGGAGAGGTCGAACTCGTCGCTGATGCCGGTGCCGATCGCCGTGATCAACGCCTGGATCTCGTTGTTCTCGAGGATCTTGTGCAGCCGGGCCTTCTCCACGTTCAAGATCTTGCCCCGGATCGGCAGGATGGCCTGGGTGGCCCGGTCCCGGGCGCTCTTGGCCGAGCCACCCGCGCTGTCGCCCTCGACGATGTAGAGCTCGCAGGCGGACGGGTCGCTCAGCTGGCAGTCCGCCAGCTTGCCGGGCAGCCCCCCGCCCTCGAGGAAGGACTTGCGGCGGGTGAGGTCGCGCGCGTGCTTGGCGGCCATACGCGCCTTGGCGGCGGCCGAGCCCTTCAGCACGATCCGCTTGGCGTCGCCGGGATGCTCCTCGAGCCAGGTGGCCAGATGCTCGTTGACCGTGGTCTCCACCAAGGAGCGGATCGAGGTGTTCCCGAGTTTGGTCTTGGTCTGCCCCTCGAACTGGGGCTCCCGAAGCTTGACCGACACGATGCCGACCAGTCCCTCCCGGACGTCCTCGCCCTGCAGGTTGTCCTCCTTCTCCTTGAGGAGGTTCTTGGCCCGGGCGTAGCGGTTCACCACGTTGGTGAGGGCCTTCTTGAGCCCCTCCTCGTGGGTCCCGCCTTCGTGGGTGTTGATCGTGTTGGCGAAGGAGTGGATCGATTCCGAGTACCCCGCGCTCCACTGCAGGGCGATCTCCGCCCCCGCCGATCCGTCGGACTCCTGTCCCTCGAAGTGGATGGTGCGGTTGTGCAGGGTCTCCTTGCCCGACTGGAGCTTCTTCACGAAGTCCGCCAGCCCACCGGAGGCCTTGAACACCTCCTTGATCGGAGGGTCCTCCCGCTCGTCGATCAGCTGGATCTCGAGCCCGCGGGTGAGGAAGGCCAGCTCCTGGAGCCGCTCTGCGAGGATGTCCCGCTTGAAGGCGACCTCCTCGAAGATGTCGGCGTCCGGCCAGAACGTGATCGTGGTACCGGATCGCCGGCTGGGCTTGCCCTTGACCAGCTTGCTGGTGGCCTTGCCCTGCTCGTAGCTCTGGGTCCAGGTTGCCCCATCGCGCTCCACCTGGACCACCATCCGAGCCGACAGGGCGTTCACCACCGACACCCCGACCCCATGCAAGCCTCCCGAGATGCGGTACCCGCGGCCGCCGAACTTGCCTCCGGCGTTCAAGGTAGTCAGCACCACCTCCACCGCCGGCCGACGGTCCTTGGCCTTGGGGATGGGCTTGACCGGGATGCCCCGGCCGTAGTCCGTGACGCGGCACCCCCCATCCTTCAGCAGCGTCACGACGATCCGGTCACAGAACCCCGCCATGGCCTCGTCGACCGAGTTGTCGACGACCTCGTACACGAGGTGGTGGAGCCCCCGGGGGCCGGTGGTCCCGATGTACATCCCCGGGCGCCGGCGGACATGCTCGACGCCCTCCAGGACGGTGATGTCGGCGGAGGTGTATCCCCGGTCTCCACTGGTGCTGTTATGTGTCTTACGAGTTGCCAACGAACCTCCGGATCCATGCCTCGCGCAGGGCACCATAGGGCCGGTGCGCTGAGGGGGCCTCACGCGGGGAACGACCCCTATATCCTACCAATCTGGACCCCCCTCCGCCCTGCCCGCAGGGATCAAAGATATCCTTGCGCTACAAGCCTTTCCGCCGTTCCGGCCGCACCACCACGTGCACCGTTCGGACCTGGTCCCCACCGAGGGCCAGATCGGCCCGTTCCCGGATGGCCGAGGCCAGGAAGCGGGCCTGGGCGCCCCACGGCCCCGTGCTCGCCGCGACCACCAACACCCCCCGCTCCAAGCTCACCGGCGCGGTCTGTGAGGCCAGGCGGGGCCCCACGATCTCCGTCCAGGAGCCGGCCAGCCGACCGATGGGCATCCCACGCGCGAACGGGCGCTCCTGGAGCAGCCCGTCGACGATGTCGCCTATGGGCGTCTCCCGGAGGGTGCGCTCGTCGTTCCGTCCCCGCCATCCCTTGCTCGAGGGCATCAGGCCACGCCCCGGACCGTAACGTGCCCCGCCGACACGTCCCACACGGCCTGGGTCCGCTGGGGCACGTGAGCCTCGTCGGCCACCGAGATCAGGACCTGTCCCCGTTCGGCCAGGCGCGCGCCAACCTGGGCCTGTCGCCGGGGATCGAGCGCCGAGAACGGGTCGTCCAGCAGCAGCACCGGGTGCTCGCCGATCTCGGCCTCGATCGCCGACGATAGGCCCAGCCGTAGGCACAGAGCCGCGGCCCACGCCTCGCCGTGCGAGGCGAAGCTCCGAGCGCCCAGGTCCCGCACCGCGAGCTCGAGGTCGTCGCGATGGGGACCCACCAGGCTGGTCCGCCGGACGAGCTCGTCACCCCGGCGCTCCTCCAGACGAGCCCAGAACGCCGCCTCCAGGGGATCGGCGGTGATCTGGTCCCCGGTCCCCGGCACGTTGGGCCGGTACCGGCAGCCCAAACCGTACCCCGAGAGGTCCCGGAACTCCTCCCCGGCCCCAGGCGCCAGCCGCGCCACGGCCTCGGAGCGCAGCCGCATGAGCGCGCACCCGTTCGCCACCAACTCCTCATCCCAGGCCTGGAGGCCGGGTGGCGATCCACCGCCGCCCCAGTCCTTCAGCAGGCGGTTCCGCTGACGAAGGGTGCGCTCGTAGGCCGTGATGGCGGACCCGCGCAGGGGCCACAGCGAGGTCAGCGCCTCATCCATGAACCGGCGCCGCTGCGAGGGATCCCCCCTCACCACGTCGAGGTCGTCGGGGCCGAAGAACACGGCCCGGATCTGCCGGCGGACGTCCCGCTTGCGTCGCACGGGTGACCGGTTCGCCTGCACGCGATCGGCCCCCCGGCTCCGGATCTCTACCTCCACCAGCAGGCGGCCCGTCGAGGTCTCGACCTCCCCCCGCGCGTAGGCGGCATCCTTCCCCTCGCGCACCAAGGGCTGGGTCGTCGAGATGCGGGGCGAGGCCAGGAAGAACAGGAACGCGATGCCCTCGAGCAGGTTGGACTTCCCCTCCCCGTTCGGACCCACCACCGTGATCAGGGCGGCCGGGATCTGGTCCAGCCGCGTCCGCTCGTGGTTGCGGAGATCCAGGAGCTCGAGCCACCGGAGCCGCACCGCGTTCCCGGCGCGATCAGCCGACCGGCGTGGGCAGGCGAATCGGCATCACCAGATAGGTGAACTCGTCGCCCTCGCCCCGCACGATCCCGGGCTTCAAGCCGTCGCGCACCTCGAGCCGGACCGTGTCCCCAGCCGCCGCCGCGAGCCCGTCCGCCAGGTACGTAGCGTTGAACGCCGCGGTGATCTCCTCCCCCTCGTAGCCGGCCTCGACGGCCTCGACGGCCTGCCCCAGATCCGGCGAGGAAGAGGAGAGCTTGACCCCTAGCGCGTTGAACTCCATGCGCACCGGCGAGGTGTCCCGCGCCAGCAGCCCCACCCGTCGCACCGCGTCCACGAACTGCTGCCTGGATACCGTGAGCCGGTTCTCGTAGGCCTCCGGCAGCAGCTGTCGGTAGTTGGGAAACTCGCCCTCGATCAGCCGCGACGTCAGCATCAGCTTCCCGGCCCGGAAGCTCACCTGGCTCTCGTCCACGAACAGCTCTACCTCGCCCTTCTCGATCCCGGCGGCCGCCCGGCCGGCCTCGGCCATGGCGCGCTCGGGGACGATGGCCTTGGCCTCTCCCTCGGCCGTGGCGATCAGCTCTCGGACCGCCAAGCGGTACGAGTCCGTGGCCACGAGGGTCAGGCCTTCCCGACTCACCTCGACCAGGACGCCCGTGAGCACCGGGCGGGCCTCGTCGCGGGATGCCGCCCGGGCCACCTGGCCCACCGCCTCCGCGAACCTCGTGGCCTCCACCACCACCCGTGTGCCCGAGGGAGGCTGCAGGCCCGGGAAGTCCTCGGCGGGGAGCAGCCGGAGGGCACCCTCGTACGCCGCGCACCGGATCTGGGCCTGGCCCTGATCGGACTCGAACTCCACCGGGGCGTCCGAGAGGCTCTTCACGGTGTCCGCCAGGAGCCGCGCCGGCACCAGCGCGATGCCGGCATCTTGGACCTGGACCTCGATCGACAGCCGTGCCGAGACCTCCAGGTCCGTCGTGGTGAGGGTGAGGGCGCCGCCTTCCCCCGCCTCGACCAGCACGCCCGTGAGGGCGGGGATCCCCGGCCGGGACGACACGCCGCGTTGCACGATCTGAAGCGCCTCGGACAGCGCATCTCGGTCACACCGGAACTTCACCTGTCCACCCCCTCGCTGCTTCTACGGTTCCCAGAACTTCCAGATCAGTGGTAGTAGAGCCTGGGGAAAGGTGGATAAGCCCTCCATCGCCCCAGCGTATCGGGTCCGTGCGACATGGGGACGGCGTGTGGAACGGAGCGGGCAACCCCGGTGAGGAGCCACGGCCCACACAGGGGTTCCCACGATGTCCACAGGGTTGCTCACAGGTTCCTCGCGCGGCTGCGGATGATCCGGGACAGGTCTTGGACCTGGCGGTAGACGGGCTCGCGGTTGCGCATGCTGCCGTCGATCTTGTTGATCCCGTGGAGGGCGGTGGTGTGGTCTCGGTCGAAGAGCTCACCGATCTTGGGCAGGGTCATGCCGGTGCATTCGCGCACCAGGTACATCGCGACGTGCCTGGCCGTGGTGAGTGGCCGGGAGCGGCTCTTGGACACCAGTTCGTCCACCGTGAGGCTGAAGTACTTAGCCGTCTCCTCCACGATGAGCTGCGGCGGGATCTCGGCCTCCGCCTGCGGGAGGAGGTCCTCGAGGGCGTGCTCGGCGAGCTCCATGCCGATGGGGTGGCCGGTCAGATCGCTCCACGCGACCACCCGGACCAGGGCGCCCTCCAACTCGCGGATGTTCTGGTCGAACTTGCTGGCAACGAACTCGATCACATCATCGGGGACATGCACCGCCTCGCGCTGGGCCTTGAGCTGCAGGATCGCGATCCGGGTCTCGAGGTCGGGCGGCTGGACGTCGACGCACAAGCCCAACCGGAAGCGGCTCTGTAACCGCTCCTCCATCCCCAGCTCTTGTGGTGGCCGGTCGGACGCGATGACGATCTGCCGCTCCTTCTCGTGTAGCGCGTTGAAGGTATGGAAGAACTCGGTCTGCGTCTCCTCCCGCTTGGCCAGGAACTGGATGTCGTCCACGAGCAGCACGTCGATGTCCCGGTAGCGAGCGGCGAACTGGTAGCCTTGGCGCTCTCGGACGGCCTTGATGAACTCGGCCATGAAGCTCTCGCTGGTCACGTACTTCACCCGGAGCCGGGGAGCGAGCCGATGCATGTGGTGGCCGATCGCCACGATCAGGTGTGTCTTGCCGAGGCCGACGCCGCCGTAGATGAACAGCGGGTTGTAGGCCTTGGACGGAGGCGCCTCGGCGACGGCCATCGCGGCGGCATGGGCGAACCGGTTGCTCGGCCCCGCCACGAAGGCTTCGAAGGTGTACCCGGGGAACGGCAGGCCGGGCACCCCGAGCGTCACCGAGCCGGTCCGCACGAGCGTGGGGGTGGGCGATGGTGGATCGGCGATCGTCGGGCGCTCCGCCGGTTCCTCCCTGGCGTCCAGGACGATCTGCAAGGGTGAGCCGAACGCATCCGATGCGGCCGACTCGATCATCGTCAGGTAATGCTTGGCGAGCCAGTCACGGACGTAGTCGGAGGGGGCGCTGACCTCCAGGACGCCATCGTGGAGGCTGGTGGCCCGCAGGCCGGAGAACCACATGGCGAACGAACTCTCGGAGAGCTCGCGCCGGGCCCGATCGGCCACACGGGACCAGGTTCGATCGGCCGCTTCTTCGAAGGATGTCACCGTCATGACCGATTCCCACAACACCTTTCCACACGTGTGGAAACCCTGGGGGAAGGGAAACGGCCCCGCGGTCCGGATCCCGGGGGGGCCGCCAAGGGGAAGGCGCCGCGGACTATAGCACCCGGGTTTTCCCCACGGGGCGGGGGGCGGGGCCTTTTGGCGCACTTTCTCCCCACCCGTCCCTTTGTCCGGCCCCGACGGGGTCCCGTATACTCTGCCGGCCGGCCGCTGGGCCGGCTTTCTCGACCTCGTGAGGCACGATGTCCAAGCGAACGTTCCAGCCGAACAACCGTCGCCGGAAGAAGACGCACGGGTTCCGTACGCGCATGCGGACCCGTGCTGGCCGTGCGATCCTGGGCCGCCGGCGGGCCAAGGGCCGGAGCCGGCTATCGGCCTGATCGGGTCGGAGCCATCGGCACCTCGTCCGGTGTCGGCAGGGTGCTCTCCCAGGGCAGGCCTGTCCACGGAACCCGGATGGTAGTGTTTGTCGCGCCCGGCCCGGGCAGCGTCGCGTTCGTCGCCGGCCGGCGAGTCGGGGGGGCCGTCGTCCGTAACCGGGCTCGGCGGGTCATGCGGGCCGCCTGGCGGGAACTGGTTCCCCGGGCGCGGGAGGGATACGACGTGGTCCTGGTGGCCCGGGCGGCCATCCGAGGGGCCAAGACACAGGATCTGGTAGCCGAGATGCAGGAACTTCTCGCGCATGCGCGGGTGATCGACCCGTGAAGGCGCTCCGGCGGGTGGTGTGGGCCGCGGGGGCCCCCGCAAGGCTCGCGCTGGTGGGGCTGATTCGTGTCTACCGGCTGCTGTTCTCGGGCTGGCTGGGTGGGCAATGCCGCTTCTACCCGAGTTGCTCCCACTACGCGGAGGAGGCCGTGCGGGTGCACGGCGCGATCAAGGGGTCCGGTCTGGCGATCTGGCGGATCCTCCGGTGCGGCCCGTTCACCGATGGAGGGGTCGACCACGTCCCTGCTCGCCGCGGTGCTTCGTATGATGATGTCATACAGTCCCACCCTGAGGTGAAGGCCACGTGATCGCCGCCGTCCCCTGGTCGCCCGCCTGGCAGGGGTTGCTGTACGGCTTCGGCTGGATGCTGGCGCGCGTCTACGACCTCATCCCCAACTTCGGCTTGGCCATCATCGTCCTCACGGTACTGATCCGGGTGGTCCTCCTGCCGCTAGGGATCCGACAGGTCCGGTCGATGCAGCACATGCAGATCATCCAGCCGAAGGTGAAGCAGATCCAGCAGAAGTTCAAGGGCAACCGCGCCAAGCAGCAGGAAGAGATCATGAAGCTGTACAAGGAGTATGGGGTGAACCCGTTCTCCGGGTGCTGGCCGATGCTTATCCAGTTCCCGATCCTGATCGCGATGTACGCGGTGGTCCGCTTCCCGCAGCACCCGATCCATGTTCCCCAGGACAGCCGGCTGTACCAGGCGGTCGAGCGCCAGATCCCACCCACCCAGCCGCCGAAGACGGCTCAACCCGACAACGGCACCGACTTTCTCTGGATGAACATGCTCTGCTCACCACTGCAGGCAGGCAACCCCGAGGCGACGTTGGGGGCGGTCGGCGCCAACGGCCAGAAGCAGGAGTATCCGGTCGACTGCGGTAACTCGATCCCCTATCGGATCCCCTACTACATCTTCGCGGGGCTCATGTTCGTCACCACCTACTGGCAGCAACGTCAGATGCAGCAGGCCAGTCCCCCCGGGGCCGCCTCGCAGCAGCAGCAGACCCTGCTGAAGGTGATGCCGGTCATGTTCGGC
>DASQQQ010000208.1:0-5590 GCA_035643355.1 Actinomycetota bacterium
CAGGATCGACAGTTTCGTGGACAGGGCGTCGGCGAACCCGAACACGAGCGCCGCCAGGAACCCGCCGACCGGGTTCCACCGCCCGAAGATCATGGCGGCCAGGCCGATGAACCCGCGGCCCGCGGTCATGTTCTCGTCGAACCGTCCCACCGAGCCGAGCGTGAAGAACGCACCACCGATGCCGGCCACCAGCCCGCCCAGGATCACGTTCCAGTACCTGATGGCCAGGACCCGGATGCCCACGGTGTCGGCCGCGCGCGGGTGCTCGCCGACCGCGCGCACCCGCAACCCCCACCGCGTGTGGAACAGGCCCACGTAGATCAGCGCGACGAAGATCAGCATCAGGTACACGAAGATGTTCTGGTCGAAGAGCACGGGGCCGATCACGGGCAGCTTGGCCAGACCCGGGATGGCCACGCCCCGGAAGATCCCGGGGGCGTTCAGCGCGTTGTTCTGCTCGAGGAAGGCCACGGACAGGTAGCTGGTCAGGCCCAGGGCCACGATGTTGATGGCCACGCCCGCGATGATCTGGTCCACCACGTAGCGGATCGACAGGACGGCCAGCAGCGCCCCCAGCAGGCCCCCGACCACGGCGCCGGCGGCGAGGCCGAGCCACTCGGCGGGTGTCCCGCCCACCAGGTGCACCCCCGAGGCGCCGCCCGCCACGCTGCCCACCACCGTCCCCGCGAACGCCCCGGCCAGCAGCATCCCCTCGATGCCCACGTTGATCACCGCGGCGCGTTCGCACAGCACGCCCGAGAGGGCGCCGAAGGTGATCGGCACGGCGAGCAGCAACGTGCTCTGGAACATCCCCACGAGGTTGAAGGACTTGCCGTGGGCCGCCCAGGCCAGGAACGCCACCACGAACAGCGTGACCACGATGCCGAGCACCAGGTTGGTCCGCTCCCCGAAGCCGCGGACCAGCTGGTACGCGCCGAGCCCGGCGCACAGGACGCCGAGGATCAGTGATGTGGCGCGGGAGGGAACGGTGAGGTCCGGTATATGGATCGGCCCGCCCCCCACGGGGTTCAGGACGAACGTGGAGGACTCACCGCTCGGCACCCCCAGGGCGAACACCACGAGGATCACCGCGGCGGCGATGAGGAAGAACGCCCCCACGGCGAGGGCTCGACGGGAGGCGCCGGGCTCGGCGATGTCCAGCGGGACGGCGGCGCTCACGCTCCCCACCCCTTGGTCAGCACCTGCGGCCCCTCGGCACGTTGGGCCTTGATGCGATAGATGCCCCGCACCACGGCCGGCGCGGCGACGAACACGATCACCAGAGCCTCGATGACCGTGACGATGTCGATGGGCGTGCTGGTGGCCGCCTGCATGGACCGGGCTCCGGCACGCAGGGCGCCCAGCAGGAACGCCGCGGCCACCACGCCGGAGGGCTTGGCCTTGCCCAGCAGGGCCAGCGCGATGGCGTCGAACCCGTACCCCGAGGAGAAGCCCGGCGTCAGGCTGGGCGAGACGCTGGCCAGCTGCACCGCGCCCCCGAGGCCGGCCAGGGCGCCGGAGAGGGCCATGGCCCAGACGAACGTCCTGCCGGGGCTCATCCCCGCCGTGCGGGCGGCGTCGGGATTGGCCCCGACCGCCTTGAACTGGAACCCGACGGTCGACCGGTTCAGCAGCCACGCGGTCACGATCGCCATGAGCAGGGCCACGAAGATCCCGGCGTTCAGCCGCAGGTCCTGCCCGAGCAGGTGAGGGAAGAACGCGGTCACGGGCTTGGAGATCGGGTCCGTCCTGCCCGGCCGCTGGAAGAAGGACGAGAGCAGGAGGTAGTCCACGAGGTAGTAGGAGATGTAATTCATCATGATCGTGGTGATGACCTCGTGGGCCCCGGTCTTGGCCTTCAGGTAGCCGGGGATGCCGCCCCACAGGGCCCCGCCCAGGAACCCCGCGCCGACGATCAGCGTGAGGTGGAGCGGTCCGGGGAGGCCGGCGAACGAGAAGCCCACGGAGGCGGCCGCGATCGCGCCGACGTTGATCTGTCCCTCGGCGCCGATGTTGAACAGGCCGGCCCGGAAGCCGAGCGCTACCGACAGACCGGCGAAGATCAGCGGGGTCGAGGCGATCACCGTCTCCGAGAGCGGGTTCAACGACAGGGTGATCCGATGCAGGTCGCCGCTCCCGATCGCACCGGCGATCTCCGAGGGGCTCCCCAACGCCCCGGTGAACAGCGCCTGGTACGCCTCTCGCACGGCGGTCCAGGAGGCCGAGAGCGCCCCGATCGGATCGCGGAAGAAGCTGGCCCACGCGTGGAGCGATGTGGAGTCCGTGAACACGATCAGGAGGGCGCCGAGCACGAGCGCCGTGAGGATCGCCAGCACGGGGATGGACAGGGCGCGCAGCCAGGAGGGGCCGGCGCCGCCCTCGAGCACATCGGAGGCGAACGATCGGGAGGCTCCGGCCGTCTCCTCGCCGGAGGCGCGGGGCTCTTCCTCCTCCTCGGTGGGAGGGCGTCCCTGCTTGATGTCAGCCACCGACGGCCTCTTCGTCCAGGACCTCGTCCGGCGCCACCCCCGCCATCAGCAGGCCGAGCTGCTCGCGGGACGCGGCGCCGGCCGGCAGCACGGCCACGATCCGCCCTCGGTACATGACGGCGATCCGGTCGGCCAGGGCCACCACCTCGTCGAGCTCGGGGGAGACGATCAGGACGGCGACGCCCTCGTCACGCTTGGCCACCAGGCGCCCGTGGATGTACTCGATCGAGCCCACGTCCAGCCCTCGGGTGGGCTGGCTGGCGATCAAGAGTCGGATCGGTCGGGAGAACTCGCGGGCCACGATCACCTTCTGCTGGTTCCCGCCCGACAGGGTCGAGGCCGGCTGCAGCACCGAGGGCGTGCGGATGTCGAAGCTCTGCGCGCGCTCCTTGGCCACATCGAGGACCTCGCGCTCGTTCCGGACGATCCAGTGCGCGAACGGTGGACGATCGTAGTGATCGAGGACCAGGTTGTCGGCGATGCTGAAGTCCACCACCAACCCGTCGCGCAGCCGGTCCTCGGGGACGTGGCCGACCCCTTGGTCGAGCACGCGATGGACCGAGGCATCCATCATGCCGTGGCCCAGGATCCTGATGTCTCCGGCCGCGGCCGGCCGGAGCCCCGTAAGGGCCTCCACCAGCTCGGTCTGTCCATTGCCCTGGACACCGGCCACGCAGACGATCTCTCCCGCCCGGACCTGCAGGCTGACGCCGTCCACGGCGATGTGCCCTCGGTCGTCCCGAACCACCAGGTCGCCCACTTCCAGCACCGGTTCTCCGGGCTCGGCCGGGTCCTTGGCCACCTCGAGCATCACCGCTCGGCCCACCATCATGGCGGCCAGCTCGGGTTCGGTGGTCTCCTCCGGCCTGGTGGTCCCCACCACCCCACCCCGGCGGAGCACGGTGATCTGGTCCGCGATGGCCAGGACCTCCTTCAGCTTGTGGGTGATGAAGATGATCGACTTGCCCGCCGCCTTGAGGGACCGCATCACCCGGAACAGCTCCTCGGTCTCCTGCGGCGTGAGGACGGCGGTGGGCTCATCCAGGATCAGGACCTGTGCCTCGCGGTAGAGGGCCTTCACGATCTCCACCCGCTGCTGGACCCCTACCGGGAGCTCCTCGATCAGGGCGTCCGGGGGCACCTCCAGGCCGAACTCGCGGCTGATCCGCTCCACGTGGCGCCGGGCCACCGCGCGGTCCAGCAGACCCAGCCGCCCCTTGGTGGACTCCAGGCCGAGCATGATGTTCTCGGTCACCGAGAAGACCGGCACCAGCATGAAGTGCTGGTGGACCATGCCGAGACCGGCGGCGATGGCATCGCCCGGTGAGTCGAAGCGGACGGGATCGCCGTCGATCAGGATCTCACCCTCGTCGGCGTGGTACAGGCCATAGAGGATGTTCATCAGGGTGGTCTTGCCGGCCCCGTTCTCGCCCAGCAGGGCATGGATCTCGCCGGGCTCCACGGCCAGGCTGATCCGGTCGTTGGCGACCACGCCGGGGAACCGCTTGGAGATCCCTTTTAGTTCAAGGCGCATGCTCCCCGCCCCCCGGCCCGCCGGGACCGAGACTATCGCCTAGGGGAAGGGGGGTGCCGTTGGTGCCGGCACCCCCCTTCGAACCCACCGGGGTCGGTCGTCAGGACAGGTAGTCCTTCGGATCGACCGAGATGCTGCCGTCGATGATCCCCTGCTTGAGCTCGTCGATCTTGCTCTTCAGGTCCGAGGGGACCTGGCTGTCGAAGTTGTGGAACGGCGCGATGCCCACGCCGTCGTTCTCGAGCGTTCCCACGTACGTCCCGCCCTGGAACGAGCCGTCGATCACGGTCTTGACCGCGTCCTCGACCGCGACGTCCATGTTCTTCTGGACGCTGGTGAGCTCGATGTCCTGGTACTCGGGAGCCGAGACGAACCAGTCCGTGTCCACGCCGATCAGCATGGCGTTGCCCGAGGCCTGCACCGCCGCGGCGGCCCCCAGGCCGACCGGTCCGGCCACCGGCATGATGATGTCGGCGCCCTCGGACAGCAGGCTCTCGGTCACCTGCCGGCCCTTGTTCTGGTCCTCGAAGTCGCCGGTGAAGGTGCCGTCCTGCTTGGCGGGGTTCCAGCCGAGCACCTGGACGTTCGTCCCGTTGTCCTGGTTGTACTTCAACACGCCGGCTGCGTAGCCGTTCATGAAGATCGACACGGTCGGGATGTTGATGCCCCCGAACGTGCCCACCTTGCCGGTCTTGGTCATCCCCGCGGCGAGGTAGCCGGCCAGGAACGCCGCCTGGTCCGTGGAGAAGGTGAGGGCCAGGACGTTCGGGATCGTCTTCGGGTACGCGTAGTCGACGATCGCGAAGTTCTGGTCCGGGTTCGCCTTGGCCGCGGCCTCCGTGGCGTCGCCCAGCAGGAACCCGACGGTCACGATCAGGTCGCACTTGCCCAGGAAGGCCTGGATGTTCGGCTTGTAGTCGTCCTGGGTGGTGGACTCCAAGTACTTGCCGGCAACGCCGTAGTCCTTCTCGGCGTCGGTGACGCCCTTCCAGGCCGTGGCGTTGAAGCTCTTGTCGTTGATCCCGCCGGTGTCGGTCACCTCACAGGCGGTCACCCCCGCGCCGGGTTGCTCCGACGCGGAGGTGCTGCCGCCGTTCCCGCCGCTCTCGTTGTTGCTGGCGCAGGCGGCGGCCAGCATCGCGAGGACGGCGAGCACGGCGACGGATCGGAAGATGCGGTTCATGGACCTGCCCTCCTCTCTTGCCCCTCGCTGCATCTTACGTAGCGGAGGTGGCCGCAGGGTGGGGGTCTTCCGGCCCGTCCACCGCGGGACCGGGCCCGCGACCGGAGCTGTGGACCGGACCCCTCGAGCCGGGCCACGCACGCTGTTGGGGCCTCCGGGCCGTGCGGTCCCTCATTCGGTGCCGAACAGGCGATCCCCGAAGTCCCCCAGGCCCGGCAGGATGTAGCCGCGCTCGTTCAGCTGGCGGTCGACGGCCGCGGTGAAGATCGGCACGTCGGGGTGCTCCTGCTGCATCTTGGCCAGGCCTTCGGGGGCGGAGACCACGCACACGAACCGCATCGAGGCCGGGTCACCCTCGCGGACCGAGTGGCAGGCGGCCGAGCC